>DASTBT010000110.1:0-5140 GCA_035711865.1 Actinomycetota bacterium | reverse complement strand
GGACGCGTCGAGATCACCAGCCACAACCATGGGTTCGCCGTGGATCCCGTTGGCTGGGAGCTCCAGGACGATGCCACGGCGCTCACCGATCACGGCCGGGTCCTGCTCTCTCACCGCAACCTCAACGACGGCACGCTCGAGGGCATGCGATGCCTCGACGTGCCGGCCTTCAGCGTGCAGTACCACCCGGAAGCTGCACCCGGCCCTCATGACTCGCGCTCCCTCTTCGAGGAGTTCCGCACGCTGATGGAGACGGCTGCCTGATGCCGCGGCGGACCGACATCCACACGATCCTCGTCGTCGGCTCGGGGCCGATCGTGATCGGCCAAGCGTGCGAGTTCGACTACTCCGGGACCCAGGCATGCAAGGTGCTGCGCAGCGAGGGGTTCGAGGTCGCGCTGGTCAACCCGAACCCGGCGACGATCATGACCGACCCCGATCTCACGGATCGCACCTACATCGAGCCGCTGACGCCGTCATCGGTGCTCGCGATCTGCGAGCGCGAGCGTCCGGACGCGCTGCTGCCGACGCTCGGGGGACAAACAGCCCTGAACGTCGCGGTCGCCCTCGCGGAATCGGGCGGCCTCGACCGTTTGGGCATCGCCCTGATCGGGGCTTCGCTCGAGGCGATCCATCGCGCCGAGGACCGGAGCGGGTTCAAGCGGGCGATGCTGGAAGCCGGCCTCGACGTGCCGAGAGCGGGCGCGGCGACGACGCTCGAGCAGGCCCTCGCCGTCGGCGAGGAGATCGGGTATCCGCTGATCGTGCGGTCGTCGTTCACGATGGGGGGGCGGGGCAGCGGGTTCGCCGCCGATCGTCAGGAGCTCGCCGACCTGGCCGCCCGCGGCCTCGACGTGTCGCCGGCGACGGAGGTCCTCGTGGAGGAGTCGATCGCCGGGTGGAAGGAGTTCGAGCTCGAGGTGATGCGCGACGCCGCCGACAACAGCGTCGTGGTCTGCTCGATCGAGAACGTCGACCCGATGGGGGTCCACACCGGCGACTCCGTCACGGTCGCCCCGCAGCAGACCCTGACCGACCGCGAGTACCAGCGGATGCGCGACGCCGCGTTGCGGGTGCTCCGTGTGATCGGCGTCGAGACCGGCGGCTCGAACGTGCAGTTCGCGGTCGATCCGGTCTCCGGGCGGCAGGTGTTGATCGAGATGAATCCTCGCGTCTCCCGCTCGAGCGCCCTCGCCTCGAAGGCAACCGGGTTCCCAATCGCCAAGATCGCTGCCCTGCTGGCCATTGGGTATCGGCTCGACGAGATCACCAACGACATCACCGCGGAGACGCCGTCGTCGTTCGAGCCCGCCCTCGACTACGTGGTCGTGAAGGTGCCGCGGTTCGCGTTCGAGAAGTTCGCCCGGGCCGACCCATGCCTCACCTCGACGATGAAGTCGGTCGGGGAGGTGATGGCGATCGGCCGCACGTTCAAGGAAGCGCTGGGGAAGGCGTGGCGCGGCATGGAGCAACCCGACCACGATCCCGCCGGTCGGGTCGGCATCGGCGGATCCGACGGCATGCTCGACGAGCTCGCCATGCCGACCGAGGGCAGGCTCCGCCTCGTGGAGCGCGCCCTGCGGCAGGGGCACGGCGTGCCGGAGATCTCGTCCGCCAGCGGCATCGACCCTTGGTTCGTCGACCAGATCGCCGAGATCGTGGAGGAGATCCAGCTGCTCGAGCGGCGGCCACTGCCGGCCGTCGACGCCTCGGACATGTGGCACGCGAAGAGGGCCGGGCTCTCCGATGCCCGCGTGGCCGGCCTCACCGATGCGCAGGAGACCGAGGTCCGCACGCATCGTCAGGCGTTGGGTGTCGTCCCGGTGTTCAAGACGGTCGACACGTGCGCCGGGGAGTTCCCTGCGCGTACCCCCTACCACTTCTCCGCCTACGAACAGGAGACGGAGGTCATCTCCGGGGAGCGGCCCAGAGTGGTGATCCTCGGATCGGGCCCGAACCGCATCGGCCAGGGGATCGAGTTCGACTACGCGTGCGTGCACGCGGCGTTCGCGCTCGAGGAAGCCGGCGTGGAGTCGGTGATGGTGAACTCGAATCCCGAGACCGTCTCGACCGACTACGACACCTCGAGCCGGCTGTATCTCGAGCCGCTCGCGCCCGAGGACGTGCTCGCCGTGTGCACCGCCGAGCGCCCGGTCGGTGTGATCGCCCAGTTCGGGGGGCAGACCCCGCTGCGGCTCGCCAGGATGCTCGCCGACGAGGGGTTCGAGGTGCTGGGCACACCGCCGGCCGCGATCGACCTCGCCGAGGATCGAGGGAAGTTCGCCGAGCTCCTCGCGGAGCTCGGGATCCCGGCTCCACCGCACGGCGAGGCGCGCACGTTCGAGGAAGCCCGCGCGGTGGCGGGGCGCATCGGCTACCCCGTCGTCGTGCGGCCGTCCTACGTGCTGGGCGGCCGCGCGATGGAGATCGTCTACGGCGACGAGGAGCTGGGGTCGTTCGTCGTCGGCGCCGCCGAGGCGTCTCCCGATCACCCCGTGCTGATCGACCGGTTCCTGGAAGGCGCGATCGAGGTCGACGTCGACGCGGTGGTGGACGCCACCGGCGACGTCTTCGTCGGCGGAGTGCTGGAGCACATCGAGGAGGCGGGTGTGCACTCGGGCGACTCCAGCTGTCTGATCCCGCCGGCGACCCTGACCGAGGGGGAGCTCGACACGATCGAGGACATCACGCGACGCATCGGCCGGCGTCTCGGTGTGATCGGACTGCTGAACCTCCAGCTCGCCGTGAAGGACGAACGCGTCTGGGTGATCGAGGCGAATCCACGGGCCTCGCGCACCGTTCCGTTCGTCTCGAAGTCCGTGGGCGTGTCGCTGGCCCGCATCGCCACCCTGGTGCTCATGGGCTCGACCCTCTCCACCCTGGTCGCCGACGGCGTCGTGCCGGTCGACCGGCATCGGTATCGTCACCTGCCGTACACGAGCGTGAAGGCGGCGGTGCTGCCGTTCGGCCGGTTCCCCGGCGCCGACACCGTGCTGGGCCCGGAGATGAGATCGACCGGCGAGGTCATGGGCATCGACGCCGATCCCGGCATGGCCCTGGCCAAGTCGATGGTCGCCGCCGGACATGCGCTTCCGACCTCCGGCACGGTGTTCATCAGCGTCGCGAACCGTGACAAGCGCTCGATCGTCTTCCCGGCTCGACGGTTCGTCGATCTCGGCTTCCGTCTCGTCGCGACCGGCGGTACAACGGGGGTCCTGCGGCGCGCGGGCATCCCCGTCGAGCGGGTGGCGAAGGTCAGCGAAGGCCCCGACAACGTGAGCGGATGGATCCGTGACGGCAGGGTCGACCTGGTCGTCAACACGCCGTTCGGTCGTGGGCCGCGCACCGACGGGTACCTCATCCGGACCGAGGCGGCGAGCGCCGGCGTACCCTGCGTGACCACGCTGCCGGGCGTGCTCGCGGCGTTGCGCGGCATCGAGGCACTGCTCGGGCCCTCGGCCGAGCCGCGCACGATCCAGGAGTACCATGCCGAGGCCATGGCCGAGCCGATGCACAGGCGCCCGACGTTCGGGGAAGCCGCCGTGGGCGGCGCCGGAACGGGGCCCGCGTGATGCGTGTCCGCGCCGAGGTCCTGTCGACCCGCAAGCTGGGCGCGTACCACTCGCTGACGCTGGTCGCTCCCGAGATCGCCGAGAAGGCGCGTCCGGGCCAGTTCCTGGCGGTGAAGATGCCCGAGGGGCGAGAGTTCCTGCTCCGCAGACATTACGCCGTGCATCAGGCGTCGCGGCGGGGCGGCTGGGCCGGCACGCTCGAGTTCGTCGTGGATCCGCTGGGGGCGGGGTCGGAGTGGCTCACGTCGGTCAACGCTCACGAGTTCCTCGAGGTCATCGGCCCCCTCGGCACGGCATTCGCCTATCCCAAGCGCCACACGAACTGCCTGCTCGTCGCCGAGGGGCACGGCGCCGCACCGCTCTACTTCCTCGCACAGGAGCTCCTGGCGAGGCACAAACGGGTCGACATGGTCGTGGGCGCCGAGAGCATGGAGCGCGTGTTCAAGCCGATCGAGGGCAAGCGCCTGTCGCAGACGATCTCCATCGTGACCGCCGACGGCTCGCTGGGGGAGCGTGGGTCCGTGATGGACGTGCTCGTCGAGATGGTTGAGGGCACCGGCGCCGAGGTGCTCTATGCCGCCGCCCCGTCGCCCACGCTGGCGCGGATCGCGGCCCTCTGCGCGGAGCGGGTCATCCCCGCGCAGGTGGCGGTCGAGGAACGCATGGCCTGTGGTCTCGGGTTGTGCCAGACGTGCGTGGTGCCCGTCGCGCGCAAGGACGGCAGCGGCTACGACCTCCTGCGTTCCTGCGTCGACGGTCCCGTCTTCAACCCCGCCCGGGTGTTGTGGGATCGATGGATCTCCGATGCTCCCACGATGCTGCCGACGCCCCCCGAGGGGCTCCCGGTGGTGCGGTCGTGGCCCGGGTGAGGGGGTCCCTGGCCGTCCACCTGGGCGGCATCGAGCTGCCGACACCGGTGATGATCGCGGCGGGATGCGCCGGCACCGGACGTGAGCTCCCGGGTCTCGTGGACATGCGGAAGGTGGGCGGCGTCGTGAGTCGCACCATCACGATCGAGCCCGAGAAGGGCGCGCCCACGCCGCGGGTCGCCGAGTCCCCGGCGGGCGTCGTGTGGTCGACCGGGCTGCAGAACCCGGGCATCGACGCGTTCGTCGCCGACGAGCTGCCTCGGCTGGCGAGGTCCGGAACGCGCGTGATCGTCTCGATCGCGGGAGGCACCCTCGAGGAGTACGTGCGGCTCACCGGTTCCCTGCAAGGGCGGCCGGAGGTCTCGGCGATCGAGGTGTACCTGTCCGGTGCCGACCGCGAGCTCGGCCGTTCGGTGCTCGGGGCCCATGTCGACCGCGCGGCCGAGGTCGCCGGCGCCGTTGCCCGGATGTCCCTGGTTCCCGTATTCGCGAAGCTCCCCATGCACGTCGCGGACCTGCCGGAGATCGCGCACGCCGTGGTTCGCGCGGGTGTGTCCGGGCTCACGATCGGGGGCCCGCCGCCCGCTCTCGACGTGCAGACCGAACGCCTGCGGCCGGGCCTCGGGGGTGTCACCGGATGGTTGAGCGGCCCGGCGCTGCTGCCGATGACGCTGCGGGCGGTCTTCGACGTGGCACGCG
>DASTBT010000109.1:0-32596 GCA_035711865.1 Actinomycetota bacterium | reverse complement strand
GTGCCTCGTCGGCGCACACCGACATGTCCGGGGCCGCGCGGACCCGTTCTCCGGCGATCACGACGACGACCTCCCCCTTGAGCTCGGTGTCGCCCAGCCGCGACAAGACCTGGCTGACACGTCCCCGTTCGATGTGCTCGTGCAGCTTCGTGAGCTCACGGACCACCGCGACGTGGCGATCGCCGATCGCGACGAGCACGTCACGCAGCAGCGTCTGCACGCGCAGGGGCGATTCAAACACGACGATCGTCCTGGGCTCGTGGCGAAGCGCTTCGAGCCGTCGCATCCGCTCCCCCGGCCGCTTCGGCAGGAACCCCTCGAACACGAAACGGTCGGTGGGAAGCCCCGAGACGACGAGCGCCGCGATCACCGCCGAGGGGCCCGGGACGACCTGCACCTCCACGCCGACGTCGATGCAGGCGCGCACGAGTCGGTAGCCGGGATCCGAGACGGCCGGCGTGCCGCCGTCGGAGACGAGCGCCACGTCGTCGCCGTTCTCGAGCCTCGTCAACAGCTGCTCGACGCGTTCCCGTTCGTTGCCCTCGAAGTAGGAGACCAGCGGCACCTTGATCTTGAGGCCCGCGAGCAGCCTGCCAGTGCGTCTCGTGTCCTCGCACGCCACGAGGTCGACCTGACCGAGCACCTCGCGCGCGCGCGTCGAGAGGTCGCCGAGGTTGCCGATCGGCGTGGCCACGAGCCAGAGCGTTCCACCCATGCGTTCCAGGGTGACACGTCGTCTCCCGAGCGGCCACGGGCGGAAGGGCACACCGGCGGCGGCCACGGCGGAGGGTCGCACGGACTACTCGGGCACCGCCCTGTGGGAGGAAGCTCGGCATCCGGCGGGGGTCGGTACGCTTTGGCCGATGCCGGCGCTGCTGCGACGCCTGAACCGCCCGGCGGTGGCCGTGGTCGCGGTCGCCGCGATCGCCGGCGTGATCCGGTTCGCCGCGGTCGACGACCCTCACGAGATGGTGTTCGACGAGGTCTATTACGCGAAGGCCGGCTGCATCCAGGTGACCGACGAGTCCGACGACGTCTGCCGGGTGGAGTCCGACGACGAACGTTTCTGGGTCGAGAACGAGTGGGACATGGGCTCGTGGGTCCATCCCCCGCTCGGCAAGCTCACGATCGGTCTGGGCATCGAGGCCTTCAGCATGAGCCCATTCGGGTGGCGGTTCACGTCGGCGCTCGCCGGCATCGGTGTCGCGGTCTTCACGGCGCTGATGGCGCAGCTGCTGTTCGGCCGGCCGGTGTGGACGTTCGCCGCGGGGTTGTTGATCGCGGTCGACGGCCTGAACGTCGTGCATTCCCGCGTGGCGCTCCTCGACATCCACGTGACGTTCTGGATCGCGCTCGGGTTCCTGCTGCTGGTGCTGGACCGGCGTCGGATCGACCGTCGCACGGACGCGGCCGCCGAGGGCGCCGCTGCCGCCGAGGCCGCCGAGGCGGCTCCACGTTTCCGCGTGCCGGCGCCGTTCTGGCGTGGATGGCGCTTCGCCGCCGGCGCCGCGTTCGGCGCCGCGGCCGCCGTGAAGTGGTCGGGCGCGATGGCGCTTCCGGCCGCGGTGGTGCTCTCCTACCTCTGGGAGACCTCGCGGCGGCGGCGCGAGGACGTCGGACGCCGGACGGCGTTCGTGCGAGCGCTCGGGCTCGAAACCCTCGGCATCGTCGTCGCGTTCGCGATCGTCCCGGCCGCGGTCTACCTGCTCACCTGGGCGCCGTGGTACGTGCACTTCCACCCGACCCTGGCGGACTTCCTCGAGCAACACCGCGACATCTGGGACTACCACCGAGACCTCCGCTCGACGGCGCTCGACCCGTCGTCCGACACGCAGACTCCGACGCATGCCTACTACTCGCGGGCCTGGACGTGGATCCCGATGCTCCGCCCGGTGAACTACTTCGTCGAGGACCTCGGGCCCGACATCCGTCAGATCCTGGCCATCGGGAACCCGGTGCTGTTCTGGGGCACGATGTGGACGATCCCGTACGCCGCGTGGGCGTGGTGGCGGAAACGCGACTGGACCGCCGGCTTCGTCGTGGTCGTGTTCGCGGGTCTCTACCTGCCGTGGTTCCTCGTGGCCCGGCCCCAGTTCCTCTTCTACGCCCTTCCCCTCACGCCGTTCATGGCGCTGGCGGCCGTGATCACGATGCGCGATCTCGCGGCCGCGCGTCTCGTGATCCGCGACCACGACACCGGCGAGGTCGCGATCGACCCCGACACCGGCGAACCCGCGATCTCGCGGCGCAGGCCGTACCTGCCGTTCGTCTGGGGATACTTCGCCGCCGCCGTCGGGCTGTTCCTGTGGATGTGGCCCATCTTCACGGCGAGCCGCATCTCCGACGTGGCGTGGAGGGCGCGCGTCTGGTTCCGTGGCTGGACCTAGGGAGGCGATGTGACGACCAGGGACGACGTGCTCATCGAGATGGCCGACGGCGTGCGCCTCGCGGCGACGCTGTACATGCCGGAGGGCGAGGGACCATGGCCCGCGGTGCTCGAGGCGCTGCCCTACCGCAAGGACGACGTCACGGGTCGCACGCGCGGCGAGTACCGACGCCTCGCCGAGGCCGGCTACGTCGTGTGCCGCGTCGACGTGCGCGGCACGGGCTCGAGCGAGGGGATCGCGGTCGACGAGTACCCGCTCGTCGAGCGGACCGACATGGCATCCGTGATCGACTGGCTCGCGACGCGGCCCTGGTCGCTCGGCACCGTCGGCATGTACGGGTACTCCTACTCCGGGTTCAACAGCATCCAGGTCGCGATGGAACGCCCGGCGGCGCTCAAGGCGATCGTCCCGATCTACGCCACCGACGATCGCTTCGGCGACGACGTGCACTACTTCGGCGGGGTCCTCAAACAACTCGATCAGATCGACTATCCGAGCTACATGGTCGCGATGAACGCGCTGCCGCCCGCGCCGCCGGTCTACGGCGATGGCTGGCGCGATGAGTGGGACCGCCGCCTCGAGGGCCTCGAGCCCTGGATCCTCACCTGGCTCGAGCACCAGCGTCTCGACGACTACTGGAAGGCGGGCTCCCTGTTCGTCGACTACGAGGCGATCGAGTGCCCGACGATGATCGTCGCGGGATGGGCCGACGGCTACCGCAACAACTCCTTCCGCACGTTCGAGCGCCTGCGATGCCCCAAGCGGCTGGTCTTCGGTCCGTGGGCGCACTCGTCGACCGAGACGTCGCTGCCCGGCCCGAACCACGACCTGATGCCCGAGCACATCCGATGGTGGGACCGCTGGCTCAAGGACGTCGACAACGGCGTCGACAGGGAACCCCCGATCGTGCTCTACGCCCAGCGTTCGACGCTGCCGGCGCCCGATCGCCCCGAGGTGCGCGGCGAGTGGCGGTACGAGCCGACCTGGCCGCCCGAGCGCCTCGCCCCGGCGCAGTGGAAGGTCGCCGGCGCCGAGCCGAACCGGCCCGGCGACGGCCCCGACGAGCTCGACGTGCGCGGCGACGTCGGCCACACGGCGTGGATCTCGTGCGCGGGCGTGATGCCCTGGGGCCAGCCCGACGACCAGCGCCCGGACGAGCTGCACTCACTCACCTACACGTGGGAGCCGCTCGAGCGGGAGCTCGAGATCCTCGGCCACGCGGAGCTGCGCGTGCGCGTGGCGTCGAGCGCGCCGGTGGCGTTCCTGTCCGCGAAGCTCTGTGATGTCTTCCCCGATGGCACGTCGTCGCTCGTCGCGCGCGGCATGCTGAACCTGACCCACCGAGCGTCGCGCGATTCCCCCGAGCCGCTCGAGCCCGGCGAGCCGGTCGACGTGACGCTCGTGCTCGAGGCCAGCTCGTGGACGTTCGAGCCCGGCCATCGCGTGCGCCTCGACCTGGCCGGCACGGACTGGCCCAACGCATGGGCGCCTCCCAGGCCGGTCACCCTCACAGTCGACCGGGCCGCCACGACCCTGGAGCTCCCCCTGCTCGACGGGCCGACGCCGGTCCAGGAGCGCCCGGTGCTCGCGCCTCCGACCCGTGAGGGCGATGACGACGGTGACGATGAGGTCGTGCGATGGTCGATCACGCACGAGGCGCTCACCCGAATCACGTCGGCCAACGCCGGCAGCACGTCCGTCGAAGCCGCCGAGGGGCACCTACCGTGGATGCGCAGCCACTACGACGGGGTCGTCTCGGTCTCGACCGTCCATCCAGGGAAGGCCGTGGCGGCGGGCGAGGCCGAGTTCGAGATGCGGTGGCCCGAGGCGACCGTCGTCTCGCGGGCCGACGTCACGATCACGAGCGACGAGGACACCTTCCACACCGCGATCGAGGTGGTCGTGCACGACGAGGACGGTGAGCGGTTCCGTCGTCGGTGGGAGCGGGCGATCCCCCGCGATCTCGCCTAGCGAGCCCGAGAAACACGAATCCCCGGCGCGCTGGCCGGGGTTCGGTCTTGGTGGGATATCCCGACACCTAGGGTACGCGCCGGGGCTGACATCGGCAAACGTGGGCTCGAGACCTCAGCCTGCGACGGGGTGTTCCGGATCGGCGCGCACCGACCAGAGGTTCCCGCGGCGGGTGCCGACCGGCTCCCCGCGCATCGTCGCGGCGGTGAGTGCCGTGATCACCACGGGGTCGTCGCCGAACAGCTCCTCGGTCTGCACGCACACGAGCGTGCCGGGCTTCCCGGCCGGGAAGACGATCTGGTCACGCGATGCGACCTCGCGATCGACGAACATCGGCATGGACAGGAGCAGCCCCAGCGGCGGCCACGAGTCGGCCTCGAACTCCGGTGCCTGCACCGCGAGCTCCTCGCGGGTCGCGGGGCGTGCGTCGGGATCGTTCATCACCCTGCGTGCCAGGGTGATGTCGAGACGCCGGTCCCACGGCACGACCATGAGCGCGTATCCGAACCGGTTCACGACGACCTCGGTGCGCACGAGCTCGTCGATATCGATGCCGTGGCGCTCGGCCGCCTGCTCCGTGAGCGCGGCCTCCGGGTCGGGGAAGACGGCGAATGCCACGGCCCGGCCCCGCAGGTAGTCCAAGACCGATGACGACATCGCCCCGCCTTTCCGGTGAGCGCGCGGTAACGCGGGCGAATCGTACCCAGTAGCAGGCCTGAAGCGGAAGCCCCCAGTTTCCTCTCTCAGAACCCGGGCAGCCTGTCGCGGAACGCGATGTAGCCGAGCCCTGCCCCGAGGTCGAGCAGGAAATGCGCGATCACGAACGGCCACGTGCGGCGCCACCGCAGGAACAGCGCCGCGAACAACGCCCCCATCGCGAGGTTGCCGAGGAACCCGCCCCACCCCTGGTAGAGGTGGTAGGAGGCCCGCAGCGCCGCGCTGCCGGCCAGCGCCGCGACCGGCGACCACGCGAGCTGGCGCAGGCGCGTCACGAGGTACCCGAGCACGATGACCTCCTCGACGAGCGCCGCCTCGAGGGCGCTCAGCACGAGCACCGGCACGGTCCACCAGTGGCCGAGTGGAGGCGCCGGGATCACGAACCGGTTCACGCCGAGCTCGACGGCCGCGAGGTAGATGCCGAACCCGGCGAGACCGACCACCGCGAAGAGCGCGAGGCCTCGCACGAGGTCGGGGCCGGGACGATCGCCGGCGAACCCGATGCCGGCGAGGCCCTCACCCGAGCGGCGCACCAGGTGCACGACGAGGAACACGGGCGCCAGGCCGAAGACGAACCCGGCGAGCTGGCGCGCCAGCTGCGTGCTCTGGTTCGCCGAGGCGACGATCGTGCCTTCGAGCGGCGCTTCCAAGAGGCTGAGGATCGCGAAGACCGCGCTCGCCAGCAGCGACAGCATCAGCACGACGACGACCTCTTCGGTCAGCGTCCGCCGGTCGGCCGGGGCGGGCGGCGTCGGGGCGAGGCGCCCGAGGATCGTCGTGCTCGGCGCGGGCTCGGTGGTGGTCATCGCGCTGACTGTACGCATGCGCCGGTACCTCCGGCGGCGAGGGCTCCTCTACACTTCGGCCCCGGTGGCGACGAGGTTCGCCGCGGAAGGAGGCGGCACCGTGGCACGCGACGCGGCCGACCTGGTGGTGGTCGGCGCCGGCACCGTCGGCGGATGGTCGTCGGTCTTCGCGCGGGGGGGCGACCTCGACCGCGTGGTGGCGATCGATCGCGATCTCGCGGGCCTCGGCGCCTCCGGACGCGCGGCCGGCATGGTGCGCGCGCAGGGCGGCTCGCCCGACACGGTGCGGCTCGGCTCATGGTCGATCGGTTTCTACGAGGGCCAGCGTGAGCGCTACGGCACCGACTCGGGCTTCGTCGGCCGCGGGTACGTGATCCTCGCCGCGACGGCGGCCGACGAGCACGCGGCACACGAGCGCATCGCGATGCAGCGGTCGGTCGGCCTCGACGTCCGGTGGGTCGACGCCGACGGGGTGTGCCGGCTGATCCCGGCGATGGAAGACGGCACCGGCTTCCGCGGCGGTTCCTACGTGGCCACCGACGGGTGGGTCGACCCGCCCCGCAACGTGCGCGCGTACTCCCTCGCGATGCAGCGCGCCGGGGTCGAGCTGCGGGAGCGCGTGGCGTTCACGGGGCTTCGCACGCGCGCCGGGCGCGGCGGCCGGCGCGTCGTGACCGGCGTCGAGACCACGGCCGGAACGATCGCCACACCCCGCGTGCTGCTCACCGGTGGTCCCGGCCTGCAGGCGGTGGCGCGAGCCGCTGGCGCCCGGGCGTGGGTGGGCTACGCGCGGCACCAGGTCGTCGTGACCGAGCCGAGCGAGGCGTTGCACGCCGAGACGACCGCGATGGCGTTCGACATCGCGAAGGGCATCTACTGGCGGCCCGAGGAGGGCGGCTTCCTCTGGGGCATGTCGAACCCCGCCGAAGAGCCCGGCCCCGGCCGGTCGATCGACTGGCGCTACCTGCGGGGGATGGAACGCCGGATGCACCGGCTCGCCCCGGCGACGAGCGGCCTCGGCATCAAGAAGGCGTGGGCCGCGACGATCGAGTACACGCCCGACCACCTGCCGATCGCGGGCCCGCTGGTGCTGCGCGACGGCACCGAGGTCGAGGGAGCCTCGATCGCGAGCGCGTGCGGCCACGGCATGATGTGGGGTCCGGCGGTGTCGCGCATCGCCGCCGACCTGCTGCTCGAGGGGCGCACCGACGTCGTCGAGCACGTGGAGCACTTCCGCATGGATCGGTTCGACGAGCACGGTCGCTCGCCCTTCGTCGATCCGGTCGCGCTGCCGTTCCCCGTGAAGGTTGACGAATGAGGGCGCCTACACAGCCGCGAGGTCGACGTCGACCATGATCAGCTCGCTCGTGGCGGCCGCCTCGATCGCGGCCGACGGCACGTCGCGGATCCGGGCCGCCGCGCCCGTCTCCATGCGCTCGCCGTCGACCCCCACGTCGCCCTCGATCACGTAGAGGTAGGCGCCGCGACCGGGGCCGAGCTCGTGCGTGACCGAGGCTCCGGCGTTCAGCCGCGAGATGAACACGTGGGCGTCCTGGTGTACGAGCACGGCGTCGCCGCCGTCGCCCGAGATCGCCTTCAGCAGCCGGTCGGTGCGGTCCTCGGTCGTGAAGACCTTCTGCTCCACGCCCGGCTCGAGCCCTCGCTCCGACGGCAGGATCCAGATCTGGATGAAGCGCATCGGCTCGGTCTCGCTCGCGTTCTGCTCGGAGTGCCAGGCGCCGCGGCCGAGCGTCATGCGCTGCACGGACCCGGCCGGCAGGGGCCCGGGCGCTCCCCCGACGTCGTCCTGGTGGCGGAACGATCCCTCGACGACATAGGTCAGGCCCTCGATGTCCCGGTGTGGATGCATCGGCCAGATCGCGCCCGGCACGAGGCGGTCGTCGTTGAACACCCGCATCGTGCCGAACCCCATGTAGTCGGGGTCGTGGTAGGAGTCGAAGGAGTAGTGCCAGCGGGCGCGGAACCAGTCGCCGTCGACGTCGCTGATCTCGTCGTCGCGGCGGATCGAGATCGTCACGGGACCTAGAGCAGGAGCACGGGGCAGGTGAGGGTGCGCGTGATGCCCTCGAGCTCCTGCATCGGCATGACGGTGGCCTTGGCGAGCTGATCGAGGTCGGCGGCCTCGGCCCGCGCGACCACGTCGTACGGACCGGTCACGGGATCGACCGCGACGACGCCGTCGATGCCGCGGATCCGCTCGGTCACCTGGCCGGCCTTGCCCACCTCCGTCTGGATCAAGATGTACGCGTTGACCACGGCGCTCCCCCCTATCCTTCGGTCGCGCCGTCGTCGGCGCCGTTCTTCTTGCCGCTCAGCAGGTCCCTCGCCTTGTCGACCAGCCCCCCGCCTGCTTCGACCGCCTTGTCGACCATCGGTTGCGCCTTCTCGACGAGGTCGCCCGCTGTGGCGCGAGCCTTGTCGAGCACGGGCTCGGCCTTCGACGAGAGGTCGCTCGTGGCATCCTTGGCCTTGCCCACCAGCGGCTCGGCTTTGTCCACGAGTCCTCCCGCCGTCTCGGCGGCCTTGTCCTTGGCCTTGTCGATGATGCCCTTGTCCTTCCGCTCCTGGGCCATCGGGTTCCCCCTCGCTCCGTGTTTGGACCGTTCATCGTCCCCGAGGTCGGTGCGACGTGCGAACGCGCAGCTCAGGGACCGTGATGCCATCTTAGCCGAGCGGCTCCGGCGGGGCGATCGACGGGTCGGCGGGCACGTCGTCGGCCTCGGTGAGCGGCCGATCGAGCTCGGGCGTCCGCAACGCGAACCACGCCACCAACCCGCCCGAGAGTGCCAACGCCGAGGCACCGGCGTACAGCGTCATCGTCCCCAGGTGCTCGTAGACGAAGCCGCCGATGCCGGCGCCGATGATCGGTCCGAGGCCGAATCCGACCATCTGCGCGACGCTGTTCCCCGTCGAATACAGCGACGAGGGGAGCAGGCGGCCGACGACCACCACCCCGGTCGTGAACAGCATGCTGAAGGCCACACCCTCGAGCACCGTCAGCAGCGACACGATCGTCGGGTTCGAGACCGATCCCCACAGCAGGAATCCGGTCGCGTACACCGCACACCCCAGCACGTAGACGCGTCGCAGACCGAGCCGCTCCTGCAGGCGCGAGCTCGATCGCATCATCGGCACCTCGATCAGCCCGCCGACGGCGGTGCCGATGCCCACGAGCAGCGGACCCCCGCCCTCGCTCACGATCTTGAGCGCGATGAAGTTCCATGCGGCGTTGAAGCCCGTCCACACGAGGAACAGCGCGGCGAGGAAGCCCCAGAACCGCGGCGCGTGATGGAACACCGCCCCGACCGTGCCGAGCCGGCCGCCACCGGTCGCGGCCTCGTGACGCGGGGTGTCTCGCGGGACCGCGAACGACCAGGCGAACACGAGGACGCATGCGAGCGCGTAGGCCGGCATCGCCCAGCCGATGCCCGCCTGCTCGAACGTCCATCCGAGCGTAAGGCACCCGATCGCGTAGGTGAAGCTCTCCCACGACCGCACCCTGCCGTAGTCGCTCATGCGCTCGGCGCCGAGGTGCTCGAGGGTGATCGCGTCGATGTTGGGGCCGGTGCTCACCATCGCGCCGGCGAGCAGGAAGCCCGCCGCCGCGATCGGTCCGACGCCGTCGACCGCGGCCAGCGCGAGCCCGAACACCGCGGAGAGGAAAGCGCCGATCTGCAGCGCGGTGCGCCGGCCGATCGTCGAATCGGAGAGATGCCCCCACAGCGGGTTCAGCACGACGCGTGCGACGGCCATCGCGGCGATCACCAGCCCGATGTCGCTCTCCGAGAGCCCTTTGCCGTCGAGGTACAGCGCGAGGAACGGGAAGAACGCCGCGACCACGAAGCCGAACGTGAGGAACAGCCCGCGCACCGCGGCGTCGGGGCGGATCGTGCGGGCGGATCGATCGAGCAGGGCGGACCTCCGGCGTCGCGAGCGAGGGGCGCGCTGGAACAGTATGCGGGAGGTGGCTAGGCGATCCGGACCTCGGCCTGGGCGGCGAGCTCGGCCGCCCTGGCGGGATCGAGCTTTCCTGCGCCGGGCATCTCGGTGTTCGCGGTCGCGGCGCCGAGCGCGAGCCGCAGAGCGGCCTCCCAATCGTCTCCGCGATCGAGCGCCGTGACGAGCCCGGCGAGGAACGTGTCGCCGCTGCCGACGGGGTAGCGGCCGCGAACGTACAGCCGCCCCTCGTACATGGAGCCGTCCGGTGCCGCCAGCACCACACCCTCGGCTCCCCTGGTGACGATGCCGGCGTGGCCGTCGCCGCCCGCGAGGTCGCGGAGCTTCGACGCGGCGGCCAGGGCGTCGTCCCGACGCGAGGTCGGCACGCCGAGGAGCCCGCGAGCCTCCGACGCGTTGATCTTCACGACGTCGGGCTGGGCTTCGAGACCGAGGCGCAGACGTTCCCCGTCGGAGTCGAGCGCGACGTGCACGCCTTCGACCCTCGCGTCGCGTACGAGATCTCGGTATCCGTGGTCCGGCGCCCCGACCGGATTGGAGCCGCTGATCGTGAGCCACCCCCCGGGCTCCCATGCCGACTCGACCGCATGGAGCAGTTCCACCCACGCGGACGACGGCACGCCGGACCCGTGCTCGTAGAACTCGGTCAACCCGCCGGAGTCGCGATCGGCCACGGACAGCGACGACCGGTTCTCTCCGTGGGTCCAGACGGCTCGTACCGGAACGCCCTCGGCATGGAGCGCCTCCTCGAGCCACTTGCCGGTGTGCCCACGCAGCAGCGCGACGGCCAGCACTCGCGCTCCGAGCGCCTCCGCCGCCCGCGCCGCGTTCAGGCCCTTGCCGCCCGCGACCTGCACGAACCCGTCGGGGCGATGGATGGCGCCCAGCACGAGCCGCTGGATCTCGAACAGCTTGTCGACCGAGGGGTTCGCAGCGAGGCAGGCGATCACGCGGCGCTCCCCCGTTCCACCGCGTCGAGCGCCTCCTGCATCGTCGGCTGAGCATCGACGCCGCCCGCCGCGCGCGTCGAGAGGGCGCCGCATGCGTTCGCGATCGCCAGGCAACGCTCGAGCGATTCCCCGCCGAGCATCGCCGCCAGGAATCCGGCGTCGAACGAGTCCCCCGCACCGGTGGCGTCGACCGCCTCGACCGGCACCCCGGCCACCTGCACCCGCTCGCCGGCAGCGGCGGCGATCGCGCCGCGGGCGCCGGTCTTGACCACCACGAGGGGCCCTCGGCTCCTCAGCGCGACGATGGCCGCCTCGAGGTCCGACGTGTGCGCCAGCCGCGCCGCCTCGATCTCGTTGGGCAGCAGCACGTCGATCGACGGCAGGAGGGCGTCGAGCCCCGAGTTCCACCGGCCGCTGGGGTCCCAGTTCGGATCGACCGACGTGGTCGCTCCCCCCTCGTGCACCTCGGCGAACAGGCCGGGCAGGTCGGGGGCCAGACCGGTCTGCAGGTAGTACGAACTCACGTGCACATGCCGGGCCGATCCGATCATGTCCGGGTCGATCGACGCGGCTCGCAGATCGCCGATCGTGCCCGGCGAGGTGAGGATCGCGCGGTCGCCGGGCTTCGAGAGCACGACCGTCAGGCCGGTGGGGCGGTGCGGATCGGTCGACAGACCCGCGACGTCGACGCCGCGCGCCACGAGCTCGTCGCGCATGTACGCCCCGAACACGTCGTCGCCGACGACCCCGGCGAACGAGACCCGCAGGCCGAGGCGCGCAGCGCCGCACGCCATGATCGCGCCCGAGCCGCCGACCGTGAGCCTGGCTTCGTCGACGAGGCGCTCCGCCTGGCCGAACGCGGGCGTGACGTCGCCCCCTCGAAGCACGAGATCCGGGTTCGCGTCGCCGAGCACGAGCAGGTCGAGATCCATCGAGCCTGAGATTACCGACGGGGTGCCACGGGCGCTTCGTACGATGGTCTCGTGTCCGTCGGCATCGAGCTGATCCGTGGCGACATCACGACCCAGTCGGTCGATGCGATCGTGAACGCAGCGAACACGTCCCTCCGCCCGGGAGGCGGCGTCGACGGCGCGATCACCAGGGCGGCGGGGCGGGAGGCGTTGGCCGATCGCGAACGTGTGATCCGCGAGCGCGGACGTCCGCCGCTGCCGACCGGCGAGGCGGTCGCGACGATCGCCGGCGATCTCGACGCCCGGTGGATCATCCACACCGCGGGACCCGTGTATTCGGGCGGCGCGCAGGACCCCGAGCTGCTGGCGCGATGCCACCGGTCGGCGCTGCACGTCGCCGATGAGCTCGGCGCACGCAGCGTCGCGTTCCCCGCGATCTCGACCGGGATCTACGGCTACCCCGTCGACGAGGCTGCCCCCGTCGCGATCGCGGCGGTGCTCGGGGCCCGGACCGCGGTCGAGCGCGTCCGGTTCGTGCTGTTCTCCGACGGGGACCTCGACGCGTTCGAACGCGCGTCGGCGGCGCGATCCTGACCCGCTCCGGGCGAACCCGACCCCGCTGATAGGATTCATGTTCCAGCCATGAGCGACCAGGCCACGAACGACGCCCTCACCGATGTCACCGGCGTGCACGAGCGCCTCGCCGACATCCAGCTCGTGGACTGCCGCGAGCTCTACGAGTGGGAGGCCGGCCGCATCGACGGCGCCGTGCACATCCCGCTCAACTCGATCATGGCGGGCGCGGGCTCCGAGCTCGACACCGACACACCGGTCGCCGTGATCTGCCGCACGGGCAACCGCAGCGAGCTCGCCACGATGATGTTGCAGGCGCGCGGGTACGAGGCCTACAACGTCGCCGGCGGCATGGAGGCCTGGGCGTCACAGGGCCTTCCGTTCACGGCCGGCGACGGCTCCCCCGGTCGCGTCGCCTGAACCGTCAGCCCCTCCACCGTCGATAGACCGGCGACCCTCCGCCGGGATAGGTCGTCCCGACGGCCTCCTCGATCGAGCACGCGTAGAACGCGAGCTCGTAGGACGCCTCGTACGGCACCGCGGTCGCTCCGGGGTGCTCGGCAGAGATCCGCTCCATCCACCCGCGGACGAGGAACTCCCCGCCTTCCCCCTCGTGGTTCAGCGGCTCGATCGCGGAGTGCATCGCGTAGCGGCCGTCGAGCGCGACCTCTTCGGTCTTCGGGCTGCGCTCGCGGAACCCCACCAGCAACAGCCCGGCTGCGAACCACGGTGAAACAGGGTGCACCCTGGGTGAGCCGTCCGTGCGGAGCGTCGCGTGGAACACGACCCTCCCCTCGAACCGTTCGCGCCCGAACGTCGAAAGCTCCGGATCGGCCACCTCGAGCTCGGCCCACGCCCCCACATCTCGAACGGTAGCCTGCGACCATGGCCGACGTCGACGCCGCCCGCCGGGAGCTGGACGCCGCGCTCGGTTCCCAGAGCGTGCTCTCCGACCCGCTCGCGCTGCGCCTGTACGCCCGCGACGCCTCGATGGTGGAAGGTGGATGCGCCCTCGTCGCCCTGCCCACGACGACCGAGCAGATCCAGGCGTGCGTCCGCATCGCCGCGGCCCACGGACTGCCGATCGTGCCGAGGGGCAGCGGCACGGGGCTCGCCGGCGCCGCCACCCCGATCGGCGACTCGCTCGTCGTCTCGACCGCCCGCATGTCCCGGGTCGTCGAGGTCAGGCCGGAAGACCGGCTGGCATGGGTGGACCCCGGCCTGCCGAACCTGGATCTCGCGAACCACCTGCGCCCGATGGGCTGGACCTACGCGCCCGATCCATCGAGCCAGCAGACGTCGTCGATCGGCGGCAACGTCAACACGAACGCGGGCGGGCCGCACTGCCTCGCCTACGGCGTGACGAGCGCGCACGTGCTCGCGGTCGACGTCGTGATGGCCGACGGTTCGCTCGAACGCTTCGGCGCCGAGGGGCCCGAGGCGCCCGGGTACGACCTGCGAGGCGTCGTGGTGGGCAGCGAGGGAACGCTCGGGCTGGTGGCCCGGGTGTGCGTGCGCATCCTGCCGATGCCGCCCGCCGTGCGCACGATGCTGTTCGGCTTCGACTCGGTCGAGGCGTGCGCCGCCACCGTCTCCGACCTGATCGCGCGGGGAGTGGTGCCCGCGGCCGTCGAGATGATGGACCAGGGCATCGTGCGTGCGGCCGAGAGCTTCGCCCACGCCGGGTATCCCACCGATGCCGCCGCGCTGTTGATCGTCGAGGTCGACGGCACCGAGGCGGGGGTCTCGGCGCAGGCACGCGAGGTGGAAGCCGCCGCGCGCGAGAACGACGCGTCGAGCGAGCGGGTCGCCAACGACGAGGCCGAGCGAGCGCTGCTCTGGAAGGGCCGCAAGTCCGCGTTCGGAGCGGTCGCACAGATCGCCCCCCACTACCACCTGCACGATTGCGTCGTGCCGAGGACGAAGCTCGTCGAGGTGCTCCGCGGCGTCTATGCCATCGCCGAACGCCACGGCCTGATCGTGACGAACGTGTTCCACGCCGGCGACGGGAACCTGCACCCGCTGTTCTCGTTCGACCGAACGGTGCCCGGCACGCTCGAGCGCGTGCTGCAGGCGAGCGACGAGGTCGTGCGGCTCTGCGTCGAGGCGGGCGGATCCCTCACCGGCGAGCACGGGATCGGGCTGGAGAAGCGGGACTTCATGCCGCTCGTGTTCTCCGCGCAGGACCTGGCCGCGCAGGCGTGCGTGCGATCGGCCTTCGACCCCCACGGCCGCATGAACCCCCGGAAGGTCCTGCCCGACGGCGCCCGCTGCGGCGACTTCGCCGTGGCCGCGACCGGATCCGGCGATGCGGCGGCCGACGCCCGCGACCTGCCGGAGGGATCATGGATCTGATCCATCCCCGGACGCCCGCCGACGTGGCCGAGGCGCTCCGGGACTCGAGCGCTTCGGGTCGTCGTGTGCTCGTCGTCGGCGGCCGGCGTCACCTGGACAAAGGGAACCCGGCGGAGGTCGACGCCGAGCTGTGGACCTCGCAGCTCGACCAGGTGATCGCATACGAGCCGGCCGAGATGCTCGCCGTCGTTCAGGCGGGCATGCGTGTCGGCGCCCTCGCCGAGCTCCTCGCCGAGAACGGCCAGGAGTGGCCGGCCGACGCGCCCGCGGACGCTACCGTCGGCGGGGTGCTCGCATCCGGCGCGTCGAGCGCCAGACGGTTGAAGGTCGGCGCGCTGCGCGACACGGTCACGGAGATGATGCTCGTCACCGGCGACGGCCGGATCGTGAAGACCGGCGCCCGAACGGTCAAGAACGTGACCGGCTACGACCTGCACCGCCTGCTCACCGGGTCGCTCGGCACCCTCGGCGTGATCACCCAGGTGGCGCTCAAGCTGCGTCCCTGGCCGGAGAGCCGGCGGACCCTGGTGGTTCCCGGCGGGCTCGACCTCGCCATCGCCCTCGCGGCCGAGGTGCCGCTGGCCGGCGGCGTGCTGGCCACACCCGGCGGCATCGAGGTCCTCCTCGAGGGGTGGGCCGGCGAGGTCGACGAGCTCGAGGGGGCGGTGTCGGCCCTGGCGCCGGGCGCGGCGCCGCTGGACGGCGCGCCCTTCCCGCGTGCGCCGTGGTGGACGTGGCCGGGCGACGGAACGATCGTGGAGGCCGCCGTCTCGCCGTCGAGGGTGGCTGCGGTCGTCGATGGATCGGAGGCGTTCGCCGCGCTCGCCGGCGTCGGACTGGCATGGGTCGCGACGTCCGCCGCGGAGCTCGGCGCCCTGCGAGCCCGCGTCGCCGCGGCCGGCGGCATCGCACCGGCGGTACGCGGCGCCGGCGGCCTCGGCGATGGACCCGTGCCCGGCCACGACGTGCATCGACGCCTCAAGGCATCGTTCGACCCCGCGGGCATCCTCGCACCGGGACGCGGTTGGCACCGATGACGTTCGGCGGCATGCTGCACCTGCGTTCGCGCACGTCGCGACACCCGTGAAGGAGGAAGCGTCGATGGACACCTACGAGGTCGGCATCGTCGGGGCCGGGGTCCACGGCGCCGCCGCCGCGTACCACCTCGCGACGCGCGGTATCAGCACGATCGTGGTGGAACGCACGACGCCCGCCGGAGGCCCCACGGGCCTGTCGAGCGGCATCTGCCGCGCCTACTACACGAACGACTTCCTTGCGCGTGTCGCCCGCGACGCGATCGAGATGTTCGAGCGCTTCGAGCAGATCGTCGGCGCCGACGCCGGACACCGCCGGACGGGTCTGTACGTGCTGCATCCCGCGACGGACGAGCCCGTGGTGCGATCGTCGGTCGCGCGCCTGAACGAGAACGGCATCGAGACCGACCTGCTCGAGCCGGCGGCGCTCGGCGCCCGCCTGCCCGGGTTCGATCTGACGGGCGTCGCGATCGGGGCGTTCGACCGCCACGCCGGCTACGCCGACCCGCACGCGACGACCGAGGCGCTGATCCGCGCGGCGACCGATCGCGGCGCCGAGCTGCGCCTGCACACGGAGGTCTCCGGCATCGAGCCGAGCGTTTCGGGCGGCGGCGCGCTCGTGACCGACCACGGCGATCGCCTCGCCTGCGAACGCATCCTGCTGGCCGCCGGTCCGTGGACGCGCCGGCTCGCCGCCTGCGTCGGGATCGACCTGCCGCTGACCGTCGAGCGGCATGCGGTGGCGACGTTCCGGTGGGGCCCCGCCGAGCCGGTCCCCGGGTTCGCGGACGTGCCGGGTGGGTTCTACCTGCGTCCTGAGGGCGACGACCTGTTCCTGCTCGGCTCGCTCACGCCCGCCCCCCAGGCCGATCCCGACGATTTCCGCACGACGATCGCCCCCGACGAGGTCGAGCATCTCGCCAGGCTCCTCGTGGCGAGGGTCCCGTCGCTCGAGACCGCGCAGGTTCAGGGAGGCTGGGCGAGCCTCTACGACGTGAGCCCCGACTGGCAGCCCGTGATCGGCGAGATCGCGCCCGGCATCGTCATCGACGCGGGCACGAGCGGGCACGGGTTCAAGCTCGCCCCAGCGCTCGGTGCCCACGTCGCCGATCTGGTCACCGGGGAGCCCGTCGATCCGGGCCTCGAGGCGTTCTCGCCCGCGCGGTTCCGATCGGGACACGATCTCGACGCCGGTTTCGGCGACGTTCGCATCCTGGGCTGAGGCTCATCGAGAGCCCGGGCGCTCGGCCACGGCCATGCCCACCGCCGTGACCGCCCAGGCGCCCAGGCCGATCCAGAAGAACGCGGCCGGGATCCACGACCCGAACGGGAGTCCGATGGCCTCGATCATCGTCGTGGTGGCCACCGAGTACATGCCGAGGGGGAAGACCAGCGCCCAGAACTGCGGGTCGTACCGCAAGGGCACGCGCTTCACGCCGTGACGCCAGAGACCCATGATCACGAGCAGCGGCACCCACCACGTGGCGAACGCCCAGAACAGGATCGTCGTGCCTTGCAGGAACGGCTCGAGCTCCCGCAACAGGTCCCATCGCGGCGCGGCGAGGATGAGGTTCGATCCCGCGAGCGTGGTGATCGCGAGCGCCCCCATATTGATCCAGTACGGCGGGGTCGCCTGGTCGCCTCCCATCGGGAAGAACGTCCACCGATAGAAGATCAGGCCGATCACGAGCAGGTAGAGCATCGCCCCCACCAGATGGGCGACCAACGAGACGAAGAGCACCCCGCGGGGCGCGATCGACGGGGCCACGGTGGAGCCGAGCACGGCCACCGATTCCGTGGAGACCACGAGCAGCAGCCACACGCCGCTGATGCCGGTCGCCAGGTCGGGCTTCGGCTCGCGGAACGTGACCGCGGTCAGGAACGCGTAGAGCAGCAGCCCCCACAACGCGAGGCCCAGCCACCACAGGGCGACGGCGATGCCCGGACGGTCCGCGATCAGCGCCAGCTGGCTGCCCAGCACGTTGGTGCCGGCCACGGTGGTGAGGAACGCGGCGCCCTTCTGGTGGCTGGTGAGATCGGCGAGCATCCGGTCGCGGTAGCGCGCCAGCCGGGCCAGCGACAGCGCCCAGAGCACGACGTACGCGGTGACGTTCACCCACAGCAACAGGACGGCGA
Organism: Actinomycetota bacterium; assembly: GCA_035711865.1. Lineage (GTDB taxonomy): Bacteria > Actinomycetota > UBA4738 > UBA4738 > HRBIN12 > JAOUEA01. Next base: position 14,778 of record DASTBT010000109.1, on the reverse strand, counting down.
GCCCATGCAACCCTCGCAGCTCGGCGGCGATCGAGACGATGCCGGTGGCCATGACGAAGGCGAAGTAGGCGGGCGAGAGCGTGGCGAGGGTGGAGCCGGCCCGTCGCTCGTGATCGGGCGCGGCGACGCTCATCGAATCACCCCCCGGCCGGCGTCGGCCGAGCCGCGCCTCGGCCTCCGTGTACGATCCAGGCCAGACTCGCCTTCCCTCGGGAAGTCGGAACGACGATCAGAGGGATCAGCCCGTGTCGACATCCGGATCCACGAGTCCTTCGCCGCACCCCTCGGCGGCCGTGGCTGCATCCTCGCATCCCCGGGGGCCGCGATGAGGGAAGGTCGTGCTCGCGATCCTCGGTCCGATCCTGGCCTCGCGTTCGGGCAGGTGGGCGCGGATCCTTCCGAAGTTCGCGGCCGACGAGGAGGCGGCCGCGGCTCGCGGGTGACGCTCGACGCCGCTCAGCGGTCGTCGGGCACGATCAGCCAGACGGCGAGCGCCAGCAGGAACGACACGCATTGGAACGCGAACAGCCACCACACGGTGGCCAGACGCTCCTCGAAATAGGCGTTGAGCGCGACGGTGAGCGCCCAGAGCTGACCGACGACGACGGTCGAGACGATCGCGATCCGCGCCATCGCGATCGCGGCTCGCTCCGGATCGCGATCGCCGCCGGCCCCGGGGCCCGGACCCGGAGCGCCGATGCGCAGACGCAGCCGTGGATCCCGCTCGCTCATCGCACCCGAGCCCCCACGGCGTACACCCCGTCGTCGCGCTCCTCGAGGTCGATCACCGGAAGCGGCCGGGGCGGCGGTCCGGCGAGCACCTCCCCGGTGGCCGCCGAGAAGCGGCCCTCGTGACAGGGGCACACGAGCGCCTCGTCCCGCTCTTCCCAGAGCACCCCGCACGCGAGGTGCGTGCAGATCGACGAGTACCCGACGAGGGCGCCGCCCGGCAGCCGCAGCGCGATCGCGCGATCGTCGGGCCCAGGATAGGAGAACGTCACGGTCTCGCCCGGCGCGATCCCCTCGGCGATCCGCACGTCGCCGGCCGACCCGGTTCGCCGCGGGAAGACCCCGATCGCGACGGCGCCCGCGCCCACGACGAGCCCGCCCGAGATCGTGACGAGGATGCGCAGGTAGTCGCGCCGGGTCACCGGGGCGTCGGAGCGGATGCGCTCGAACGGCCCGTCGGTGGGCGGGGTGCGGGCGGGACTCGCCATGCGGCTCAGCGCTCTCCCGGCACGCCGTCGTGCTCGTAGCCGGCCGGCACCACCGTCGCGACGCCGGTGCGGATCTCCTGCTCGCCGAAGACGACCAGGTCGGTGGCGGCGGCGCTCGGACGCTCGGCGAGGAGCTCGTCGATGCTGCCGTAGAAGATCGCACCGGTCGGGCAGACCGCCGCGCACATCGGCGCGAGCCCCTCGGAGGTGCGGTCGTAGCACATGTTGCACTTGTACTGGAGCATCTCTTCCATATCGAGCTTCGGCACGCCGAACGGGCATGCGTGCACGCAGTTCGCGCACGCGATGCAGCGCTCCTTGGCGGCCTCGTGCACGACGCCGTCGGCGGTGACGAGGATCGCGTCGGTCGGGCAGACCTCCGCGCAGGGCGCGACCGGATCCTCGCAGTGCATGCACACGGTCGGCATCGAGGCCACGGTGGCGCCCTGGTCGATGTAGTCCAGGCTGATCATCGACTTCCCACGGTGCGAGTCGCACTCACGGCACCCGGCGACACATGCCTGACAGCCGATGCAACGGCCCGGGTCGATGAACAGCGTTCGCCCCATCATGCGTCCGAGGTCCCCCTTCCCTGGGGGGCGCTCGGCTGTCGCAGGTCGGTGGTGGTCAACGACTCCGCTCCTCCGACGCCCGCACCGGGCGGGTTCGGCGGCGGCGGTGACGGCGTGACCTCGCTGCCACGCTCGATGCGGCACGCGCACACCTTGTACTCGGGGATGCGGCTCACCGGGTGCAGCGCGTCGACCGTCATCAGGTTCGCGGCGACGGCTCCCGCCCAGTGGTAGGGCACGAACACGGTGTCCCCGCGGATCGTCTCGGTCACGAGCGCGGGCAACGTGATCTCGCCCCGACGGGTGATCACCCGCACGGGGTCGCCTGAGGCGAACCCGAGCGAGGGATGCACCTCGATCCACGGCCGGGGCGTCTGTTCGACGAGCGCGCCGATGCGTCGCGTCTGGTTCCCGGAGAGGAAATGCGCCACGGTCCGTCCGGTGGTCAGGCGCATCGGGTACTCGGCGTCGACGGGCTCGGCGGGCTCGCGCCACTCCACCGCGTTGAACCGCGCCTTCCCGTCGGGGAAGTTGAACCGCTCCTCGAACAGTCGGGGAGTGCCGGGGTGGTGCTCGCTCGGCACCGGCCAGAACAGGCCGCCGGTCTCCTCCAGCCGGTCATACGTGATGCCGCTGTAGTCGGCGACGCCGCCCCTCGAGGCACCTCGCAGCTCCTCGAAGATCTCCTCGATCGACCCGAACGAGAGTCGATCGCCGGCGCCGAGCCGCTCGGCGATCCGCCCGACGATCCACCAGTCCGGCCGGGCCTCGCCGGGTGGCTCGGCGGCCTTGTGCCGCAGGATCACCCGGCCCTCTGCGTTCGTGGTCGTGCCGCCCTCCTCGGCCCACGTCGTGCACGGCAAGACGACGTCGGCTCGGGCCGCGGTCTCGCTCAGGAAGAAGTCGATCTGCACGTGGAACTCGAGCTCGTCGTAGCAGCGCTCGATGCGGGTGGCGTTCGGCATCGAGACGAACGGGTTGTTGCACAGGGCGAGGAACCCGCGCACCTCTCCCGTCTCCATCAGGTGCACGAGCTCGACGGCGCTGACGCCGGCGTGGGGCAGCTCGGCCTCGTCGATGCCCCAGTAGTCGGCGATGAACTCGCGGTGCTCGGGGTTCTCGATGTCGCGGGCACCCGGCAGTTGGTCGGCCTTCTGGCCGTGCTCGCGACCGCCCTGACCGTTGCCTTGGCCGGTGATCGTGCCGTAGCCCTTGCCTTCGGCGCCGATCTGGCCCGTGGCGAGCACGAGGTTGATGATGCTCAGGGCGTTCTCGACCCCCTGGATCTGATGCTCGATGCCGCGTGCGTGGAACGCCATCGCATGCTCGGCCGTTCCCCAGATCGTCGCGGTGCGCTCGATCAGCTCGGCATCGATGCCGCAGATCTCGGCGGCCCGGGACGGGGGCCACCCCCCGACCGTCTCGCGCACGTCGTGCCACCCCACGGTGCGCTCGGCGATGAACGCCTCGTCGATCCGGCCGTCCCGGTCGATCGCGTGCAGCACCGCGGCGAAGAACGCGGCGTCGGTGCCGGGCCGCAGGGGCACGTGCAGATCGGCGGTGCGTGCCAACGGCGTCTCGCGCGGATCGACCACGATCAACTTCGCGCCCCGGTCGCGCGCTCCCCAGACGTAGTGCGACATCACCGGGAAGCACTCCGCCACGTTGGCGCCCGCGAGCAGCACGACCTGGGTGGACAGCATGTCCTGCCACGGGTTCGCGGCCCGGTCGATGCCGAAGGCCTTCTTGTTGGCGGCGGCCGCACTCACCATGCACAGCCGCCCGTTGTAGTCGATGTGCTTCGTCTTCAGCGCGACCCGGGCGAACTTCCCCATCAGGTAGGTGTTCTCGGTCACGAGCGAGGAGCCCGAGTACACGCCGAACGCGTCGGGGCCGTACGCGTCCTGGATGCGCCGGATCTCCGCGGCCACACGGTCGAGCGCCTCGTCCCACGACGCCGGCCGGAGCTCGCCGCCCCTGGCGTCGCGCACGAGCGGGTGCAGCAGCCGATCAGGGTGGTCGACCTGCTGGTAGGCGGTCACGCCCTTGGGGCAGAGCTTGCCCTTGTTGATGTCGTGGGCGCTCGGCTCGACGCCGAAGACGTGCCCCTCACCGTCGACCTTGAGGTACATGCCGCACTGCACGCCGCAGTAGCAGCAATGCGTCGGCACGAGCGTGACCTCGCTCGCCTCGGGCGACTGCCAATCGGCAGCGGCCTCGGCCCCGGCCTCACGGAAATCGGAGACCCCCGGGGGGATCACCGGATAGGGGGTCGGTCCGGCCGACACCTAGAACCCTCGCTTCACGTGGTCGAGGTAGGCCTTGCCGCGCTCGAGCCGCTTGCACCGGGGGCACGTTTGCACGAGGTCCCGATACTCCAGTCCGAGCTCGTCCATCGTCTCCTGCAGGTTCCGCACGAACTCGGCGCCTTCGAGCGGCTCACCGCACCGCTCGCACTCGACGATGCCCTCGGCCGCCTGCGACGTCCGCTTGTACATGTGCACCCCCACGGTGGCCGGCCGCTGGATCACGTGGAAGAACTTCCCGAACGGGATGAAGATCAACGAGAGCACGACGACGCCCATGTGCAGGATCGCCAGGAACTCGTAGCCCGCGCCTTCCAGCAGGGCGCTCGAGAACGTCAGGAGCAGACCGGTGACCGAGATCGCCACCAGGGCCACGAGCGGAAGGAAGTCGTACCCGAGGCGCTGGCCGGTCGTGGCCTCGCGGTCGCGCATGCGCCTCCACAGGAAGTAGCCGCAGCCCGCGATCACGAGCACCGCCGCGATGTCGAGCACGTGGAACGCGATCCATGCCCACCAGGTGAGCGGGGCGAACGTCATCACCCCGAGGTTGAGCACGAACATCTCGTACCGCTGCGTCTCGGTGGCCTCGAAGTGGATCCATCCCCACGCCAGCGTGAACGTCATCAGCGTGGCGATCACCACGCCCCAGAACAGCGCCTGGTGTGCGACCCAGCGGGCCGTGCCGCGGTGCCTGATGAACGTCTGCAACCCGAGGTAGCCGACGATGCCGCGAGGCACCATCGACGGGAACCGTCGGAAGTTCCGGAACGAGAAGAACGCCCGCCACCCCTTCACCAGATACCGGCGGGTCGGCGGCGTCTGGACCCACATCGCGTACCGGTAGACGACGCCGAACGCGAGCACGATCGTCGCCGCCGCGTATCCGATCAGCGCGGCGTCGAAGTTGCGCAGGGCGTTGCTGCCTGCGAAGACGAGGACGGTGAGCACGATCGCCGCCACGGCTCCCGCGATGCTGGCGCGCACGCTCGCGCGACGGGCGTCCGGCTCGATCCTGACCTGCCCCATCATCGCTTCCTCGTCGGGTCCATCGTGGTCCGCTGCCCATTCTTCACGACGAGCGGGTCTCCGTGCAGGACCCTTCGGCGTGCCCGCGACCTACGCGACGACGAACGTGCCCGTCATCGTCGTCGGATGCACGTCGCACCGGAAGAAGTAGGTGCCGGCGTCGAGGGCGGGCACCTCGTACGTGATCACCTCGGGCCCGTTGATCGTGTCCCCGACGAACAGGGCGGTCGAGGCGGCCTCGTCCGTATAGATCGCGACGTTGTGCGGGATGCCCGCGTCCATGTTGTCGAAGACGATCTCGAACGGCTTGCCCTCGGGGGCGGCCAGGCAGTCAGCGTCGAACACGGAGTCCATGGCCATCACGTCGATCGTCGTGCCCTTCGGCGTGCACGCGGCGGGCTCGGCGTCTTCGCTCGGCTCGGCACTGGGGCTCGGCTCGGCGCTGGGGCTCTGCTCGGCGCTGGGGCTCGGCTCGAGCGGGGCGTCGGCGTCGCGGAACGGGAGCACGCCGGCCGAGAACGGATCGCCGAACGTCGGATACGAGTCGGGAGCCGGCGGGGCGTCGGCGGTCACTTCGATCGCGCCCACCGACCCCAGACCCGTGTAGGCGAAGGCGTGGGTCACGAACGGATAGACGCCCTCGTCGGGGATCTGCAGCTCGAACATCGCTCCGTCGCCGGGCGGGACGTTCCACGTCTGCAGCCCGTTGAGCGGCGTGGTCGGGTTCCCCGATGCGTAGACATGCGGGAACAGCGTGCCGATCACATGGAACGCGTTCGTGAGCGTGGGCCCGGCGTTCACCAGCCAGATGCGGAACGGCTCGTCCGGGCGCACCTGCAGCGGCTCGTCCAGGTAGCGGTTCGCGAGGCCGTCGAACACCACGTATTCCGGATCGACCGCCTTCATGCGGTCGATGTCGCCCACGTACTGGCCCTCGATCGGCTTCGCGGTCGGATAGAACTCGCTCGCCACCATCACGAACTCGCGCTCGGCCGGGAACGCGTCGGTCTGCACGATGATGGCCCCGTACATGCCGTTGCCGATGTGCTGCAGCACGGGGTCGACCCCGCAGTGGTACATGAACACTCCGGGATACATCGCGACCCAGTCGAACGTGAGGGTCTCGCCGGGGTCGACCGGTTGATAGTTCTCGCTCCACGGCGTGAGCGCGGCGTGGAAGTCGATCGAATGCTGCATGCCGATCGTCGAGTCGTTCGTCAGCGTGAACCGGACCGTGTCGCCAAGGTTCACGCGGATCACCGGGGCGGGCGTGACACCGTTGAAGGTCCACACCTGGTAGTCCACGCCGGGCGCGATCTCCTGGGTCGTCTCCCGGGCGACGAGGTTCACCTCCACGACGTTGCCGTTCGGCTCGTGGACCCGGAAGTCCTCGGCGGGCGCGGCACCGGACGCGCCGTCCCCGGGGCTGACCGCCACGATCCCGACGACGATGAGCACCGCGGCGAGGAACGCCGCTCCGACCGACACGTACCTGTTCATGGCTGCTCCTTTCGCGCCAGCCATCCTCGCCCAGGCCCAACGGATGGAAACGGTCCGATGGTCCCGACCGAGACGGGACCCTCGGGGACAGCTCGTGCCGCTTCCGTGGCACGATGAACAATGCGCAGGAAGGACCTCCTGACGCCCGGACACCGGGAGAATCGACCATGCGACTCGCTCGAGAGAGCCGCTACGCGATCGAGGCCCTGATCGAGCTCGCATCGGCTCCACCGGGAGAGATGGTCGAGGCCCGCGAGATCGCCGAGCGCGCGCAGCTGCCGGCGCCGTTCCTGTCGAAGATCCTGCGGTCGCTCGCAGCCGGAGGCGTGCTTCGATCCCAACGGGGCCGCGGATTCGCGCTCGCCCGTCCGCCCGACCGCATCGAGCTGGGGGACGTGCTCAGGGTCGTCGAGGGCCACGAGGCGATCTGGGACACCTGCATCTTCTGGCGCTCGGACTGCGACGAAGCTCGGCCGTGCCCCCTGCACTTCCGCTGGACCGAGATCAAGCCGGAGATCCAGCACGTGATGGGGTCGGTGACGCTCGCCGACATCGGCGCCCACGGCCTCGTTCCGAACGGGGAGGTGGACGGCCACCCGCAGGGGTGAGGACGCCGGCGCCGCCGGCGTGGTTGCATGTGGCCCATGACCGACGACCGGCGACGTGACACGACGCTGAACGACGCCGACCGCGCGCTGCTGGTGGCGCCCAACTTCGCGAGCCTCGCGACCGCGATGGCCGACGGCGGCCCGCAGGCCTCGGTCGTCTGGATCGACGTCGACGGCAGCGACGTGCTCGTGAACACGGCCGAGGGCCGCACGAAGACGCGGAACATGCGGCGCGACCCCCGCGTCGCCGTCTGCGTGTTCGACCGGAACGACCCCTACCGGCAGCTCATGCTGCGGGGACGCGTGGCCGGCTTCGAGCACGACGGGGCCGACGAGCACATCGACTTCCTCGCGAAGAAGTACACCGGCGCCGACGTGTACGAGGGGCATCGCCCCGATCAGCAGCGGGTGATCGTCCGCATCGCGGTGGACCACATCGCCCGCATGGGCTACTAGTCTGGCTCAGACTACCCTGAGCCGCAGACCCGAGCTACGTGCCGAGGCCCGCTCGCAGGCGCTTGCCCGCTTCCTCGAGCGTCTCGACGCGCTTGCAGAACGCGAACCGCAACAGGTGGGCACCGTCGGTGGGATCGGAGACGAACGACGAGCCGGGCACGGTCGCGACCCCCACGTGCTGGGCGAGGTGGCGCGCCGTCGCGACGTCGTCGCCGAGCCCCAGGTGCGAGCAGTCGGCCATCACGTAGTACGCGCCCTCGGGGGGCCGGGCGATCTCGAACCCGCTCTCGGCGAGCACGCGCAGCATCACGTCGCGGCGCTCGGCGTAGTCGGCGCGCATGCCTTCGAAGTAGCTCGCCGGAAGCTGCATCGCCATGATGCCCGCGATCTGCAGCGGCGCGGGCGCCGCCACGGTGAGGAAGTCGTGCGTCGGCCGGATGCCCGCCATCAGCGGCGGCGGCGCGATCGCCCACCCGACCCGCCACCCGGTGACCGAGAACGACTTCGACAGCGCGCTGATCGTGACGGTGCGCTCCCGCATGCCCGGAAGGCTCGCCATCGGCACGTGCGCGGCGCCGTCGTAGGTGATGTGCTCGTAGATCTCGTCGGTGATCGCGATCGCGTCGTGCTCGATGCAGAGCTCGGCGATCGCTGTGAGCTCCTCGCGCGTGAACACCTTCCCCGTCGGGTTGTTCGGGGTGTTGATCACGATCGCGCGCGTGCCGGGGCCGAACGCCGCCCGCAGCTCGTCCTCGTCGAACGTCCAATCCGGCGGCCGCAACGAGACGTGCCGAGTGGTGGCACCCGTGAGGATGGCATCGGGCCCGTAGTTCTCGTAGAAGGGCTCGAACACGACGACCTGGTCGCCCGGATCCACCACGCCGAGCATCGACGCGATCATCGCCTCGGTCGACCCGCACGTGACGCAGATCTCGGCCTCGGGGTCGATCGAGAGCCCGTAGTCGCGCTCGTACGCGGCCGCGATCGCCTCGCGGAACGCCCGCACGCCCCACGTGATCGGGTACTGGTTGTGGTCCTCGGCGATCGCGCGGATCGCGGCTTCCTTGAGCTCGGCGGGCGACTCGAAGTCGGGCATGCCCTGCCCGAGGTTGATCGCGTCGTACCGGCCGGCGAGCCGCGTCATGTCGCGGATCACCGACTCCGTGAACGACGACGCCTTCCTCGACGCGCGCACCCCCGAGCCGCTCATGACCGAAGCAGCCTATCCTCGGAGCGGACGACCGACCCGACACGGGAGGGCTGCATGACCGGCAAGGATGCATTCACCGACGAGGAATGGGCCCGGGTGCGGCGGGCGCCCACCGTGGCCGGCATGGCGATCTCGCTCGCCGACCCGGGGGGCCCGGTCGAGCTCTCGAAGGAGACGATGGCCACGCTCCGCGGCATCGGCTCGCCCCCGACGCAGGACGAGCTGCTGCTCGCGGTCTCGCAGGAGATCATGGCGATGGGCCAGCGGCGCGAGAACCCGATGAGCGGCTACAAGATCGAGGACCCGGGCAAGGCCGGCGAGCAGGTGCTCGACGAGCTCCGCGGGGTGCAGGCCATCGTCGGCGCGAAGGCCACGCCCGAGGAAGCCACCGCGTTCGCCGGCTGGCTCGTCGAGGTGGCCCAGGACGCCGCCGACGCCGCGAAGGAAGGCGGCTTCATGGGCTTCGGAGCCGAGCAGGTGAGCGAGGGCGAGCAGCGCATGCTCGACCAGCTCCGCTCGACCCTCGGCGTCGAAGAGGCGTGATCGTCCTCCCGACGGAACCTCACAGGCGGCTCCGCAGGCCCCACAGCTCCGGGAAGCAGCGCTTGTCGAGCGTCGAGCGCAGGTAGCCGACGCCGCTCGAGCCGCCCGTTCCTCGCCGGGCGCCGATCTCGCGCTCGACCATCAGCACGTGCAGGTACCGCCAGCTCGCCAGCGCCTCGTCGTGGTCGAGCAGCCCCTCGCTGACCGCGAACACGTCGCCGCGTTCCCGGGCCATCGCGACGAGCGACGTCGCCCGCGCCTCGGCGTCGTCGTCGGGCATCGGGAACCCGTGGATCTCCATCATCGCCACGAAGCCGTCCCACAGGGTCGGCTCGGCGAGGCGGCGCGCGAGCCGGCCGTGTTCGTCGGCGTCGGCGGCGAGGTCCTCGAGGAACCGTTCGTCGGCGAGCCCGCTCACGAACTCCAGCTCCCGGAACTGCGCCGACTGGAAGCCGCTCGCCGGGCTCAGCACGGCCCGGAACTCCAGGAAGTCCTGCGGCGTCATCGTCTGCAGCACCTCGATGTGCTCGATCAGCACGCGCTCGATCGCGTGCACGCGGCCGAGCAGATGGCGGGCCGGCCCGGGCCGGTCGGCGAGCATCGCGTCGCGCACCGCTTCCAGCTCGAACAGCAGCTGCTTGAACCAGAGCTCGTAGGCCTGGTGCACCACGATGAAGAGCAGCTCGTCGTGCACGGGAGGGTCGCTCCGCACCTGCTGCAACGAGAGCAGCTCCGGGACCTTCAGATAGGAGCCGTAGGTGAGCAACCCGTCCTCGGCCTCGTCGGTGAGGCGCCCGAACCGCCGCTCCCGCCGCTCCCCCTCGGTCATGGCGGCACGGTAGGCAGGCGCTCCACCTCGGTCAAACCACCCCAGGTCGTGTGAACATGGTCGTGTGAGCCACGAGACCGCGTTCCCGAAGCCGCTCGGCACCGAGATGCCCGACGGCGTGCGGTTCGTCGGCCGGGAGGGCGCCGTGACCGCCAACTGGATCGGCGCCGACCATCCGGCCGACGTCGACCTCGACTCGTGCGTCGCGTGCGGGCTCTGCCTGCCGCACTGCCCGACGTACCGCCTGACCGGCGAGGAGACGGCCTCGCCTCGTGGGCGCATCGCGGCGATGCGGGCGGTCGCCGACGGCATCGCCCCCGTCGACGACACGTTCGCGACGTACATGGATCTCTGCCTCGTCTGCCGCGCATGCGAGGACGTCTGCCCGTCGCACGTGCCGTTCGGACGCATGATGGAGCACGCTCGCACCGAGATCGAGCCCAGGCGGGGCAGCGGATGGCGGTTCCTGCGATGGCTCGGTCTCGACGTCGTGCTTCCCCGCCCGTGGCTGATCCGGACGGCCGCCGCGCTGCAGCCGCTCGCCCGGCCGTTCATGCCGAGGCGGGTGCGCGCCCTGGTCCCCCGCTCTTCCGCGGCGTTCCAGCGGCTGCCGCGGGCGACGGCGCCGGCGGCGGGGATCGAGGTCCGCGGCACGGTGGCGCTGCTCTCGGGGTGCGTGCAGGACCGCTGGTTCCACGACGTGAACCTCGCGACGATCCGCGTGCTCGCGCGCACGGGGTGGCGCGTCGTCGTGCCCGGGGATCAACGATGCTGCGGGGCGCTGCAGGCTCACAACGGGCACCTCGAGACCGCCCGGCGCCTGGCACGGCGGAACGCCCGGGCGTTCGCGGAGGCGGACCACGTCATCGTGAACGCGGCCGGGTGCGGGGCTCACATGCGCACCTACGGCGAGCTCGTCGACGGCGCCGGCCTCCCGGTGCGCGACGTGATGGCCTTCCTGTTCGACGAGGGGCTCGGCGACGTCGCCCTCGGGAGCGCCGGCGTGGCACGCGTCGCGTATCACGACGCGTGCCACGCCGTGCGCGCCCAGGGCATCCGCGTGCAACCGCGAGCGCTGCTCGGGCGGATCCCCGACGTCGAGGTGGTCGAGATCCCGGGCGGCGACCGGTGCTGCGGGGCCGCCGGGCTCTACAACGTCACCGAGCCAGAGCTCGCCGGGCAGCTCCAGCGGCAGAAGGCCGAAGCGGTTCGGGACACCGGCGCGACGACGATCGCGAGCGCGAACCCCGGCTGCACGATGCAGATCCGCGCGGGACTCGCCGCGCTCGGGGTGTCCGCTCGCGTGGTACACCCCGTCGAGCTGCTCGACGCCGCGATCGTGCGAGGCGTGCCGGTCGTCTAACCCTTCTGCTCGAAGCGCGCGGCGATCCGTGCGATCGCCGGTGGCACCGGTCCGTCGACCACCGACCCATCGACCCATGCCTCGGCGAGGCCCCCGACCGAACCGGGGTCGCTCACTCCCGGATCGGCCGCGGCCCCCCCGTCGACCAGCGCGACCCGGCCGGCTCCGAGCCGCGTCTCGCCCGGATCCGCCCCGGGCAGCACGAGCAGGGCGTTGACCACCCTCCGCTCCCCGCCGGGGTCCGAGGGCCGATTGACGACCCCCCGGCCGGCGATCCACATCGCCGAGCTTCCACCGCCGTCGAGGTTCATGGCGTCGGTGGCACCGAGCGAGGCGAACGTGAGGGCGAGGCGGTGGAGCGTCATGCCGACGGAACGCCGGGACCGGCCGTCGACCACCATTAGCACCACGGTGCCGTCCTCGGTCACGCCGATCCCCGTCCTGGGATGCCGCCGGCAGAAGGCGCTGCGGCACTTCGATGTCGCGATCGTTCCGTGCTCGACGAGACGGGGCACGCCTCCCATCGAGTCCGCGACGCGTGGCCATCCGAACGACCAGGTGAGGCGCACCCGGTCGCCGGGCTCCATCGCCGTCAGCGCGTCCGAGCCCGCCCTCCAGCGCCGCGAAGCGAGCACGACCGTCCGGGCATCGACGCGCATGCGCTTGGGCCCACAACGCTGCGCCACCGCCTCGTACCGCTTCGAGATGCCGATGCCGGACGGGCCCCACGTGGCCCCCGAATCGGGAGCGAGCCGAACCGCACAGCCGGTCGTCGGCGGCCGGCGGACGTCGCCCCCGACCGGCGTGTAGCCGGCGACCGTGAAACGGCCCGGCGGCTTCGAGTTCCAGCCCGCGATCCCGACCGCCGCATCCGTCTCCGCATGCCGTGCCTCGATCGCGAGGCGGGTGGTGTCGATGAAGCTCGCCGTCTCGTCCTGACGCATCGCGAAGCTCGTGCCCCTGTGGATGCCACGGGTGACGAGCGAACCGTCGACCTGGAAGGCGTGCACCGGCAGGCCACGGAGCAGGCCGAAGTCGCCGTTGACCGCCACGAGCGCCCGATGGGCACGTCCGATCGAGCTCGGGCGGGCGAACGAGCCCGCCCGCGGGCCACCGGGGGCGACGTCGACGGTGGTGGGTCCGGCGGGGTCGATCCGTACCACGTGCGCCACGACGGGTCCCCGCAGCCCCATCCGTTGGTACGTGACACCCGGCGCGATCATCCGCATGCGGCCCGGGCGTACCGCGGGGCTCGGATCGGCGACGATCGCTGCCGACGCTCCTGCGGCGGCCACGAACGAGGCCACCGCGCACACGAGCGCGACCCCGGCCGATCGGCGAGGCGAGACGACGGAGTGAGAACGCGGCATCGGCGAACGATAGCCTGCTTGACCGAGGCGGCGGGCGGACCTACCGTCCGCGGTGCCCGCCGGACCCGCCGCGCACGTGGAGGACGGTTCGTTGACCTACATCGGCCCGGGACGACGCTTCTTCGCCCTGTTGATCGACGGGCTGATCACCGGGTTGGCCTGGGTGCCGTTCGCCGAGATCGAGTCGGGCGACGGCACGTACTCGATCGGCTGGCGGGGACTCGACTTCGCGCTCCCGATGCTGATCACCGTCGTCTACTTCATCGTCCTGGAAGGCGCGTTCGGGGCGACCGTCGGCAAGGTCGTGCTGGGCATCAGGGTCAGGAGACTCGACGGGTCCCGCATCGGGTTCGGAGCCGCCGCGATCCGCAACCTCGCCAGGATCGTCGACGCGTTCCCCTACTTCCTGCCCTACCTCGTCGGAGGGATCACCGCGACGCGATCCGACACGAAGCAGCGGTTCGGCGATCGGTGGGCGAAGACCGTCGTGGTCCTGGTGGGCAGCGATGCGACCCCGCCGGGTCCCGCCGAGCCACCGCAGCGGTCTCCCGAGACGTTCGGACTGCCGTCGCCCCCGCCGGGAGCGCCTCCGGGGGGCGATGCGCTTCCGCCGCCGCCGGGCTGAAGCTCTACCAGCGAGACTCGGAGGCGCCGAGCGCCCCACGGCCCGTGCACGCGGAGCTCACGCCGTAGAGCGGGGTGTCGCGACCGACCACCAGCTTCAGCTGGAAGCACGCGTCGGTGCCGGCTCGCACCGCGGCGGCCCAGGTCGTCGCGTCGGCATAGACGCTGACCTCGCCGAGCCCCGACGAGTCGTCGTCGGGGCCGACGACGCGCAGCGCCCCGCCGTCCAGGCGAGCCGCGCCGAGCGCGTCGGCGTCGGCCGCCTCGAACGAGCCGGTCTCGGCGAGCACCGAGAGCGCCTCGGCCTGAGCGACCCGCAGGTCGTGTTGCGCGCGTCCGATCGTGTTCGCGATCGGACGGTTCGCGAAGATCTCGACGACGAGCACGGCGCTCGCCGCGAGGATCGCGCCGATCACGATCCAGAACCCGCGGTTCGATCCTCGCCGCTCCGGCGGAGGCATCGGCTCGGGACCCAGCTCGGCCTCGTAGGCCTCGATGATCTCGTCGTCGTCGTGCATCACGCACCAGCCTAGTGGGGAACTCCACTTCGGACCCCGGCCCGGCGTCACCCGCCAAGCGTGCCGGCGAGGTGCTCGAGGCTCTCCAGGTTGTGCCCCGACAGGAAGACGTCGACGCTCGGCAGCGCCGCCGCCATGCCGCGGGCCAAGGGCTCGTACCTCGGCGACCCTTTGAGTGGGTTCACCCAGATCACGCGATGGGCGAGCCGGCGGAGGCGTGCCATCTGCCCTCGCAGCAGCTCCGGGTCGCCGCGCTCGAGCCCGTCGGAGCAGAACACGACCACCGCCCCGCGCATCGCTGCACGCTGGCTCCATCCGTCGAGCAGCGTCTTCAGCGACTCCCCGATGCGCGTGCCGCCTTCCCAGTCCTCGACCTGACGACCGATCTCGCGCAGGGCCCGGTCCGGGTCCTTCGTGCGCAACGTGCGCGTGACCCTCGTGAGCCTGGTGCCGAACACGAACGTCTCGACGCGGCGGCCGGCCGCCATCGCCGCGTAGGCGAACTGCATCAGGGCGCGCGAGTACGGCGCCATCGAGCCGCTGATATCCAGGATCAGCACGAGCGGCCGCCGCCGGGCGCTGCGAGCCCGCCACGCCCGGTCGAACGGTTCGCCCTGGGTGCGCAGGGAACGCCGG
>DASTBT010000108.1:0-48064 GCA_035711865.1 Actinomycetota bacterium | reverse complement strand
GCGGCTCGGGGTCGAGACGTCGACCCTCGACGCAGAGGGCGACGTCGTACGTACCTCCGAGGTCGCGGTGTCCGACGTCGCGTTGACACGCGCACTCGCCGGGCTCGAGGGCGAGTCGATGCAACGCCCGCCGGCGTATTCGGCGGTCAGGGTCGGAGGCCGCAGGCTGTACGAGGCCGCGCGCAAGGGCGAAGCGATCGAAGCGGCTGCTCGGGCGATCCATGTCGAGCGGTTCGAGCTCGTCGCCCGTCGGGGCGACGACGTCGACGTCACGATCACCTGCGGCGGCGGCACCTACGTGCGGGTCCTGGCCGCCGACGTGGGAGCCGCGCTCGGATGCGGCGCCCACCTGACGGCGCTCCGTCGCACGCACATCGGCTCGTTCGACGTGGTGGAATCCGTTCTCCCCGACGATCCCGGCTCTCCGCTTCCGATCGACCGAGCAGTGGCACACCTTCCCGGCCTGACGCTCGACGCACACGAGGCCCGGGCGGCTGCGAACGGCCGGCCCCTCGGTCCGTCGGGCCTCGATGGACCACATGCCGTCCGCTCACCCGACGGCCGGCTGATCGGGGTCTACGAGGACGACGGCCCCCGGTCGAAGCCCTTGGTGGTCCTGGTTCCGTGACCGATTCCGATGCCGGTCAGCGGAGCCCGGCGAACAGGGAGTCGATCGCCATGGCGAGCAGGAGGAGTCCGCCGACGACCGCTCCCGCGGTGAGCGCGATGCGTCGGAGGCTCCAGCGCTGGATGGACACGGGAGGATGCGCGGGGGCGAGCTCGACGAACGTCGACAGGATGGGTCGCGTGTCCGCCTTCAACCGGGCCGAGAGCTCGGTCGGCACGGCCATGCCTTGCGCGCTGGCGAACGCCTCGGCGATCTCGTCGGGCGAGAAGACGTTGGTCGCCCGGTCGTAGACGCGACCGGGGTCGGTCTGGAGCGCGAGCGTCAACATCATGTTGGCGAGGTCGACGGCCTCGCGCCAGGGACTCGGGCGCACCTCGAGGCCGGACACGTCCACGAGTTGCATGCGCCCTCGCTGCACCAGCAGGTTCGCGGGTTTGATGTCCCGATGGGCCACCCCGATGTCCCAGAAGCGGCGGATCAGCCCCAGACCTTCGTCGATCACGGCATCGTCGATGTCCGAATCGCCCAGGTTCTTGGAGTCCTCGAAGAACTCGGTGACGAGCATGTATTCGCTGTTCGGGGTGAGCTCGACGACTCCCCACGTGCGGGCGACCTTGACGTCGTTCATCGCGAGCAGACGCAGCGCGTAGTCCTCGTACGTCACCAGTCGCCGCACGGATCCGAACGGTGCCTCGTCCTCCAGCTTGCCGTACAGGATCGTGCGACCGATGCGGTACCAGCGGTCGGCCCGCACGTGGCTCGTGGCATAGATCTTCCCGAAGATGCGCGATCCGTCGGCGAGCGTCATGCGCAACGGCGATGAGCCGCCGGATCCCTCGAGCCCGAAGGGTTCCACGGTGGTCACCTCGAGCCCGACCTGATCGGCCATCGCGCGTCGCACGGCGTCGGCACGAGCGCCGCCGAGGTCGAGGTGGGCGGCGTTGCCGCCGCGTCGGTAGCTCACCGGGAACGATTCATCGGGAACGAACCACCGGAACAACGTCTCGGTCAGCACCCAGCTGAACACCGCGGCGTACACGACGTTCGCGGGGTAGTCCGCCGCGAGGTAGAGCCGTGAGAGCGCGACGAGCGTCACCGCCGCCCACGCCCCGGCCATGGCCCGCTTCCTGGCCGGACCGGCAGGGGCGAGCACGAACGGCATCGCGAAGACCGTGATCGCGAAGGCGGTCATCGGCCACGACGGGAAACGGAAGTCGGTTGCATCGATCAACGGCGTGATGTCGGCCGGCGTGAGCTGGACATCGAGGAACGACAGCACCAGCCAGTCGCTGATCACGAACGTCGCGAGAGCGACGACCAGATGACGGAACCGCTTCGTGACGACCAACACGATCGCGAGGGCGATGCGCAGCACCTGCACGGAGCCGAAGGCCGTGAGGGCGGCGACCACCTTCGCGAGATCGGTGAGGACCGGCGTGCGGATGCCCTCGAAGGTTTCGAGCACGGCGTCGCCGAGCGTGTGCAGGTCGTCGTTCCCGCGGACGAACAGCTCGGTGGCGACGCCGAGGGCGACGACGCCGGCGAGCGCCACCCACCATCGAGCCGAGCTCGCGGCCCGGGGGAGCGGAGCGGGCTCCGCGGACGGACGGCGACGACGACGCACCCGCCCCGGCGGGACCACGGACGATTCCATCGTTGGAGCCTAGCCGAGGTTCCCCTTGCCCCACGCATGCTCCGGCCGGGATATCCTGCCCCGATGCCTGCTGACGATCCAGCAACGACGAAGGTGACCTCGACCCAGGAGGCCCCGACCGAGCCCGATCATCACTCGCCCGTGAGGAGGATCGTCTCGGGATTGATCTCGGTCGCGATCGTCGGCGGGATCTTCGTCTTCGCGATTCCGAAGATCGCCGACTACGGCGAGGTTCGGACGGCCTTCGGATCCCTTACCTGGCTGGAGCTCGTTTCGCTGGTCGCCGCCACGATCTTCAACCTGTTCAGCTACTGGTGGGCGAACATGGCCGCTCTCCCCGGGCTCCGCATGGGCCACGCCGCCGTGCTGACGCAGACCACGACGTCGGTCGCGAACACGCTTCCCGGCGGGGGCGCGATCGCCGTCGGCCTCACGTACACGATCCTGAAATCGTGGGGCTTCACCGGGACCGACGTGGCGCTGTACGTCGGGGTCACCGGCATCTGGAACATCTTCGTGAAGCTGGCGCTTCCGGTGCTGTCGATCGTCATCCTGGTGATCGCCGGGCAGAGCGGGTCGGCCTACGTGGTCGCCGCGGTGGTCGGCGTGGTGGTGCTCGCGATCGCGGTCGGGCTGCTCGCCGCGTTGTTCGCGAGCGAACGATTCGCACGTCGGATCGGTGACGGCGTGGGCAGGGTCCTGTCGTTCTTCCTGCGGCTGTTCCGCAGGCCGCCCAAGACCGACACGGGCGACCGGGCGGTGAGGTTCCGCTCCGACACGATCGGGCTCGTGGAACGCCGGTGGCTCCGGCTCACGTGGACCACGATCCTCAGCCAGCTGGCGTTGTTCTTCGTCCTGTTGCTCTCGTTGCGCAACATGGGCTTGTCCGAGCAGGACGTGAGCAGCGCGCAGGTCTTCGCCGTGTTCGCCTTCAGCAGGCTGCTGTCCGCGGTGCCGATCACTCCCGGCGGCGTCGGCGTGATCGACCTCGGCTACATCGGCGGGCTCGCGGCGGCGGCGCCCGACAGCGAGCACGCCGCCGTGGTGGGGGCCGTCCTGATGTTCCGCGCGCTGACCTACGGCATCCAGATCCCGATCGGTGCGTTCACCTACCTCATCTGGAAGACGAAGAAGGACTGGCGCACGGATGCCTCGGGGGAGGTCGACGCGTCCGAGGCCCGGGTCGAGGCGGACTCAGCCTGAGTCAGGACAGCGTCGGATCCAATGGATCGCCCGGCGGCTGTTCCGGGATCGGGAGCGCGCCGCGTTGGGTGAGCACGTTCGTGATCTCGGTGACGAGCGCGGCCGATCCGAGCGCGATCCCCGTGCCGAGCAACACGCCGGTCACCACGTCGGAGAACCAGTGGGCTGAGAGGTAGACCCGCGAGAGCGCCATCACGAACGTGAAGCCGACCGCAGCCAGCTCCCACTTCCGGCGGAGGGGTCCCGGTTGCAGGGACACCAGCACGAGGGCGACGGCCAGCGCCGCACCGGCGACGGCATGCCCCGAGGGGAACGAGAACCCCACGGTGTCGACGAGGGGGTCGGGGGGACGGCCCCGATGGAAGAAGAGCTTGAACCATGTGAGCAGGACCTCCGACGCGGCCCAGGTCAGCACGAACGCCGAGAGGGCGACGAAGCGCCGGCGGATCACGAGCCACGCGGAGACCGCGATGCGGAGCGGGATCGTCACGAGCCCGCCGCCGATCAGGCTCAGGAACTCGAAGAGCCCGGTGACGGGGTCGACCCTGATGTCGTCGGACCATCGCTGCACCGTGGCGTCGAACTCGCCGACGAAGGCGATCGTCGTCCGGGGCGCCTCAGCCTCGGGGTGACGTCCGACCGCGACCAACATGAATGTGAGGCAGGCGAGGAGGACGACCGAGAAGCGGAGCGCGCGCCGGTGGTCGGTGAGCATCGTCGACCGCTATCCCGCGCATTTCGTGGCCCCGGCGCCACAGAGCGAGAGGTCGAAGTTCCGGCGAACCTGGGTGACGACCGTGGTGCGCGGCACCGAGGACAGGGCACGGTCCGCCTCGATGACGAGGGCCGACGCGGACCCTTCGGAGAATCGGTAGCGGTACTCGATGCAGCCGCCCGGGAACAGCAAGGAGCGGGTGCTGACGAACGGGTCGAGGGTCTCAGGCTGCTGGTACGTCCGCATACCGACCTCGTCGGGTGCGGGCGGGACCTCGACCGCGGCGGCAACGTCGCACCTCGGCGCGAGCACGACTTCCACCGCATGGAGGCCGGCCCGGTCGTGGTCGAGCCACAACGTCGTGCCGCCGTCGCGCACCTGGGACCCGCCGAAGTCCCAGCCGATCGGCAGCTCGGCGATGCAGGGGAGGAACGTGGCCGAAGGGACGGACTGCGCCTCGAGCATCAGGATCGATGCATCGTGCCGCGAACAGACGGGCCGGCTCTCATCGCTCGTCGAACACGCGGCACCGGCGGACGCCGCGGCGATCGCCAGGAGGATCGCTCGAACCTTCACGCGAAGACCGCCCAGTTGGAGACGATGAGCCCGATGGAGATCAGGGCCGCGGTGAGCACACCGAGCGTCAGCAGGACCCTGCGGAAGCTCCACCGCTGGATCTTCATCGGTTCACGGCTCGGGGCGAGCGCCCGGAACTCCGCGACGAGGTCCCGGCCGTCCTCCTTCATCATCGAGCGCAGCTGCGTGGGGCTCGCGACCCCGCGGGTCGCCGAGAACGCCTCTGCGATCTCGTCGGGGGTGAAGTAGCGCAGCGCGTGTTCGTACACGCGCTGCGCATCCGATCGGAGACCGAGCACCATCATCATGTTGGCCAGGTCGACGGCCTGCCGCCAGGGCGAGGGCCGAACCTGCACGAAGAACACGTCGATGAGCTTCATCTGCCCGTCGGCCACCATCAGGTTCGCCGGCTTGATGTCGCGGTGCGCGAGTCCTGCGTCCCACATCTCGCGGACGAGCTCCAGACCCTGGTCGATCACGCCGTCGTCGATCTCGGCTTCGCCGATCTCCACCGCCCCGTCGAAGAACTCCATCACGATCATGTACTCGCGTTCGGGCGTGATCTCCACGATCCCGTAGGGACGCGGCACGGGGAGGTCGAGGTCGGCCATGAGACGCAGCATGTGGTCCTCGTACTCCACGAATCGGCGGACCGTCTGGAACGGGGTTTCGTCTTCGAGCTTGCCGTACAGGATCGTGCGGCCGAGCTTGTACCAGCGGTCCGCTCGCACATGGCTCTTCGCGTAGAGCTTCGCGAAGAGCCGCTGTTCCCGGTCCGATCCTGCCTCACGGACGTGCAGCCGCAGGGGGGTCGACCCGCCCGACCCGGCGAGCCCGACCGGGTGCACGTCGAGCACCTCGTAGCCGAGCTGTTGCCCGACCGCGGCGACGATGGCCTCACCGCGGCGCCCGCCGATGTCGAGGTGCGCTGCCTTCCCACGCCGATAGGTCACCGGGAACACGTCGTTGGGGGTGAACCATCGGAAGGCGGTGAGTCCGATCGCCACGCCCAGGACGGCGCCGAAGAGCGCGTCGGTGGGGTGGTCGATGCCGAGGTAGACGCGGGTGATGCAGACGGCGCCGAGGATCCCACCGATCGCCCACTTGGCGGCGTCTCGTTGGCGCCCGTGGGGGATCAGCGAGTACGTCAGCCCAACGAGTGTCACCGCGAGGGCCGCCACGCCTCGGGAGGGCATCGAGAACCCTTGCCAAGCCCCCACCGTGATCACGTCGAAGGGTCGAGGCCGATGGATCGCCTGCGTGAGCAAGTAGGTCACGACACCCTCGACGATCAGCGCGCCCACGAACACGACGAGGTGACGCCAGCGGCGCACGACGACCAAGGTCACGATCGTGGTCCATCGCAGGATGCGGATCGCCCAACTCGACGTGAGGAGCGCGATCGTCTCCATGACGTCGGTGAGCAGGTTCGTCCGCCACGAAGCGAACCATCGGAGGACGGCGGTGTCGACCCGTTGGAGGAGCCGCTCCGAGGGGTCGAAGAGCAACACGCCGACGATCGTGGCGACGAGGTACGCGGCCATGAACAGCCAGAACTTGCTGCTTCCGAGATCGCGAGGAAGCGGCGGCGCCTCGCCCGACGGACGTCTGCGCAGGCCGGGGTGGGATGGCGAACGCCCCGACCGTTGGGCGCTCGGGCTCGTGCTCTCGGCGGCATCCACGTGGTCTCTTCGCCCTCCCGTCCTCCGGATGCTACCCGGAGGGCTCGGAGAGCCCATACTCGCTCAACCACGCGATCGCGGCGTCGCGAGTCGTGGCCCCGTCCCGCACGAGGGAGTTCAGTCGCCTGAGCGCGCGCGTGGTCAACCGGGCCGAGACGGCGTCGAGCGCGTCGATCATCTCGTCGCCGAACCGGTCCTCGGCCTCCAGCCGGACGATCGGCGTGACATTCTCCGCGGGCTGCAATCGGCGATCGTCTCTCAGGAGCACGAGGCCGCGCTGGGCGAGATCGCCGGCACTGGTGAACAACACACCCACGTCGACGGTGCCGCGCCGGATCGCCTCGGAGGTGATCGGTCCGCCCGCGTCCAGCGGGAGGAACGAGCCGAACTCGAGCCCGTACCGCTCGGAGAGCCCGGGCAGGCAGAGCGCTCGTTCGGGGCACTCGGGTGGGCCCCCGAGCGTCATGTCCTGGGCGAGTCCGCGAAGGTCGCTGATCGTCCGGAGTCCGTCGGCCGCCGCGCGATCCGATGTGACGACGAGTCCGTTCCGGCTCTGCGCGGGAGCCGGTGCGAGGGCATCGAGACCCCTGGGGGAGAGCAGGGTCCGGAGGGTCTCGTAGGTCGACGATGCGTCGATCGACGGCTCTTCTCCGAGGAACCCGACCGCGCTGCCCGTGTACTCGGGGACCACATCGATCAGGCCGAGCTCGAGAGCGGGGAGCACTACCTCGCGGGTCCCCACCCGGCGGATGTGGCGGACTTCGAACCCAGCCGACCGAAGGCCCTCGACGTAGAGGTCCGCGACCACCTCGCTCTCGTCGAAGTCGAACGACGCAACCGTGATCACGTCGTCGTCTCGCTCGGTCGAGGGCTCGTCCGACCCGCACGAGACGACGACGAACACGAGCGTCAGGAGCGACGCGACGGCTCGGCTCCGCATGTCCGAACCGTACTCCAGTGGGCCGCCGAGGGGCCGGTCCGGGTCGAGCCCGGTGCACAGAAACCGGTCCGCTACGCTCTCGCGCGATGCAGGTCGTGCGCGGGATCGGATCGTTGCCGTTGGCGGAGGAACCGTCCGTCGTCACCGTCGGGTTCTTCGATGGGGTCCATCTCGGCCACCGTTCGGTCATCGACACCACGGTGGCGCGAGCTCGGGAGCGCGGTATCCGCTCGGTCGGTCTCACGTTCGACCGCCATCCCCGGGAGGTGCTGACGCCTGGCAGCGAGCCGCGCCTGCTCACCATGGTCGAGCGCAAGGCCTCGTTGATCGAAGCCAGGGGGCTCGACCTGCTCGTGGTCCTCGAGTTCACCCCCAGCTTCTCCCGGATCCCCGCCGAGGATTTCGTTCGAGACGTGCTCGTGCGAGGCGTGCATGCCCGGCACGCTGCGATGGGCGCCAACTTCACGTTCGGTTTCAAGGCCGCGGGCACCGTCCGGGCGCTCCAGGAGATGGGCCCGGGGTTGGGCCTGTCCGCAGAGGGCGTGCCTCTGCTCGAGCTGCGCGGCCGGACCGTTTCGTCGTCTTCGATCCGTGAGGCGCTGGCCGAGGGTGATCTCGACTGGCCGACGCTGTCGCTGGGGAGGCGGTTCGTCCTCGACGGCGAGGTCGTCTCGGGCCACGGTCGTGGGAAAGGGCTCGGCTATCCGACCGCCAATCTGCGCACGTGGCCTCGGCTCCTGTTGCCGGGCCGGGGGATCTACGCCGGCGTGGCCGATCTCCGCGGGCGGCGGTACCGCGCCGCCATCGACGTCGGGACGAATCCGACGTTCGGTGTGGAGCCGCTGCACGTCGAAGCGTTCCTGCTCGACTACGAGGGCGACGAGCTAAGAGGCGAACCGCTCGCGATCGAGTTCTGGCAGCGGCTCCGGGACGAGGAGCGTTACGACTCGATCGAGGAGTTGGTGAGTGCGATCGGCGACGACGTCGTGCGCACGCGAACGGTGGTGCCCGACGCCTCGCTCGCCTGACCCGGCAGCGTGCGCGGCCATCGGGCCGGCCGGCGGATCACCCGGCCGGAGCACCTCGAGGTTCCCGCAACAGCCGCCCGGCGAGGAGCGCGGTGAAGGCGAGGGGGAACGAGATGCCGATCCGCTGCACGACGCCGTTTCCCGGCCGGACCACGTCGCGCGCGAAGTAGGACATCAGCCCGCTCGAGGCGAGCGCGGTTCCGGCGGCCGGCAGGGCCAGATCA
Organism: Actinomycetota bacterium; assembly: GCA_035711865.1. Classification (GTDB taxonomy): domain Bacteria; phylum Actinomycetota; class UBA4738; order UBA4738; family HRBIN12; genus JAOUEA01. The sequence goes on along the minus strand of DASTBT010000108.1, from coordinate 39,414 downwards.
CGGAGCCCCGGTTCACGGCGGAGACGAGCGGCGAGCGAGAGGAGCCCCGAGGTCGCGCAGACGTGCCCGACGACCGAGGCGATGTCGTGCGCGTCGTTGATCCACGACTGACGCTCGACCGGATCATCGCCGAGCAACGGAACGTTCGACATGCGATCGCGACGCAGGATGCCCGCGGCGCAGATCGCGAGCCCGGACGCTCCGAGGAGCTGGGGTGCACGCGCGGTGGTGCCGAATCGGCGATTGAGGGCCGCCGCGAATCCCAACGTGCTCAGACCGAGCGCCATGAATCCGGCGGTCATGAGGATCGGCGTTCGGGCGTCGGGCGCGGCCAGCCCGCTGATGTGCTCGTTCGCGACGGAGTAGCCGGACTGACGGGATCCGCCGGCGACCCACGCCGCGGTGAACGCCGCGGGGCCGAGAAGGCCGCAGGCCAGGAGCAACCGGTCCCCGAGGCTGCGCATCAGCTCATCGTAACGTGGTGACCGGTTCGGTCAGGCCCGGATCCCCGCTGGTACGCTTGACGATTGACCATGACGTTGACGAAGGAATCCAAGTCCCAGATCATCGCCGAGTACGCCCGTTCCGATGGCGACACGGGCTCGGCGGAGGTGCAGATCGCGGTGCTGACCACCCGCATCGCCGAGCTGACGGAGCACCTCAAGACCCACAAGCACGATCACGCGTCGCGTCGCGGTTTGCTCAAGATGGTGGGACGCCGCCGCCGGCTGCTCGACTACCTTCGCCGCGAGGACATCGATCGCTACCGCGACGTGATCTCGCGACTGGGCCTGCGCCGCTGACCGTGGCGTCCGTTCGGTGCGCCCGGCGCCCGAACGAGGCACGTGGGGAGTGATGCGAACGAACGACCGTCCCGCCGGGGGCGGGATCCAGGTCGGTAATCAGTAGCGAGCTACCGGACGTACGCCCTGCGGCGAGCCCGGCGGCCCACCACTGAGGATCGGCCGACCCGCCCCTCCACCTGTGCCCGCGGCTGCGGCGCGCAGGAACGTGTCGCACGGCCCACCGTGCGCACATCATCACGTCGCACGCTCGACCGTGCGCACATCTTCAAGGAGGAAGGGCCTCATGGCCGTCATCACCAAGTCCCAGCCGTTCGGTGCTCGGGACATCACGTTCGAGAGCGGCCGCATGGCCAAGCTCGCCGACGGCGCCGTCTTCGTCACGTACGGCGAGACGCAGGTGCTCGCCACGTGCGTCAGCAGCGATCCCCGGGAGGGCATCGACTTCTTCCCGCTCACCATCGACGTGGAAGAGCGCATGTATGCCGCGGGCAAGATCCCCGGCAGCTTCTTCCGGCGGGAGGGCCGGCCTTCGGAGACCGCGATCCTGACCTGCCGCCTGATCGATCGACCGCTGCGGCCGACGTTCCGCGACGGGTTCCGCGACGAGGTGCAGGTGATCGTCACCGTGCTCGGCGTGGACGGGGAGAACCCCTACGACATCCCCGCGATGAACGCGGCATCGATCGCGACGTGTCTCGCAGGCCTGCCCTTCGACGGACCCGTGGCCTCGGTGCGCATGGGCATGATCGAGGGGGAGTGGGTCGTCAATCCGACGTTCCAGGAGATCGAAGGGGCCACGTTCGACATCGTGGTGGCGGGGCGCAAGAACGACGAGGGTGAGATCGACGTGTTGATGATCGAGGGCGAGGCCCCCGACGCCACGTGGGAACTGCTCGCGGGTGGCGCGGCCGCTCCGACCGAGGAGGCCGTGGCCGAGGGCCTCGAGGCGGCCAAGCGAGCGATCGCCGAGCAGGTCGACGCCCAGCGGTCCTTCGTCGACGAGGCCGGGGTGAAGGAGCAGGGATGGACCCCGCGCGCCCTCTACGGCGACGACGTCTACGAGATCGTCTCCGGCTTCGCCGCCGACCGCCTCGCCGAGGCCATCGTGCCCGACAAGGCGGAGCGTGAGGCGAAGCTCGGCGAGCTGAAAGCCGAGACCAAGACGCACCTCGCGACCAGCATGGGCGACGAGGGAGCAGACCGGCTCGGGGAGTTCGGCGCTGCCTGGAAGCAGGTACAGAAGAAGGTCATGCGGGCGCGCGTCATCCGGGAGGGCATCCGGCTCGACGGCCGCACGCCGACCGAGATCAGGCAGCTGTCGGCCGAGGTCGGGGTGCTGAAGCGCGCGCACGGGTCGGCCCTGTTCAGCCGCGGCGACACCCAGGTGCTGAGCACCACGACGCTCGGCATGCTGCGCATGACTCAGATGATCGACACGCTCGACCTGGAGGACACGAAACGCTACATGCACCACTACAACTTCCCGCCGTTCTCGACGGGCGAGACCGGTCGCGTCGGGTCGCCGCGCCGGCGCGAGATCGGTCACGGGGCGCTCGCCGAGCGTGCCCTGATCCCGGTCGTGCCGCACGAGGACGAGTTCCCTTACGCCCTGCGGCTCGTGAGCGACGTGGTGAGCTCGAACGGCTCCACGTCGATGGCGAGCGTCTGCGGCTCCACCCTCTCGCTGATGGACGCCGGCGTTCCGATCAAGGCGCCCGTCGCGGGCATCGCGATGGGCATGATCGCCGACGAAGGGGTGTTCGTGACCCTCACTGACATCCTCGGCGCGGAAGACGCGCTGGGCGACATGGACTTCAAGGTCGCCGGCACGCGAGAGTTCGTCACCGCGATCCAGCTCGACATGAAGGTGACCGGCTTGCCGGGATCGGTGTTGGCCGACGCGCTCAAGCAGGCGCGCGAGGCTCGGTTCCAGATCCTCGACGTGATGGAAGCCGCGATCCCCGCGCCTCGCGAGGAGGTCAACGCCAAGGCGCCGCGCATCATCTCGATCCAGATCCCGGTGGACAAGATCGGCGAGGTGATCGGGCCCAAGGGCAAGCGCATCAACGAGATCATCGCGATGACCGGGGCCGACATCGACATCCAGGACGACGGCACGGTGCTGATCGGTTCCACGCTGGGTGCCGAGGGAGCCGACGAGGCCTCGCGCATGATCGACGAGATCGCGAATCCGCGGCCCGTGCTCGTCGGAGAGCAGTACGAGGGCACGGTCGTCAAGACGACCACGTTCGGGGCGTTCGTGAACCTCGTGCCGGGCCGCGACGGCCTCGTGCACATCTCGAAGCTCGGCCGCGGCAAACGGCTCAGCAGCGTCGAGGAGGCCGTCAAGGAAGGCGACGAGCTCACGGTCCTGGTCGAAGACATCGACACGCAGGGAAAGATCAGCTTGAAGCCGGTCGGCGAGGAGTGGGCGGCGCCCGAGGGTCAGGCTGACGAAGCCGGCGGCTCGCGCGACCGTGGCCCACGCGGCGGGCGTGACCGTGGCGACCGGGGCGGGCGCGACCGCGGCGATCGAGGGTCCGAGCGCCGAGGCAGGAGGTTCCGCGACGCCGACGGTGGCGGTGCCGGTGGCGCCGATCGCGGCCAGGCCGACGCACCGAGCGGCGCGCAGGCACCCACGGGCGGCGAACCGGCCGCCGAGTAGGCGGCGATCGAGCGACACCGTCGCCATGCCGATCGAACGGACCGAGTTCAGCTCGGGCCTGCGTGTCGTGACCGAGCAGATGCCGGGCGTCCGCTCGGTGTCGCTCGGCTTCTGGGTGCTCGCCGGCTCTCGCGACGAACGCCGGAACATCAGCGGGTCGAGCCACTTCCTGGAGCACCTGCTGTTCAAGGGCACCGACGGGCGCAGCGCCCAGGAGATCGCCGAGAACTTCGATGCGGTCGGGGGCGACGTGAACGCGTTCACGGCCCGCGAGTACACCTGCTTCTACGCCCGAGTGCTCGACGGCGATCTCGAGATGGCGGTCGACCACCTCGCCGACATGGTGCAGCACTCCGTCATCCGCAGCGCCGATCTCGACGCCGAGCGCCAGGTGATCCTGGAAGAGATCAACATGCACGAGGATTCCCCCGAGGACGTCGTGCACGACCTCTACACGCAGACGCTCTGGCCGGAGCATCCGCTCGGCAGGCCCATCCTGGGCACCGTCAGCACGATCGGCGCCGCGACCCGCGCCTCGGTCCGGCGCTTCTACACGCGTCACTACGTTCCCGGCAACCTCGTGGTCGCCGCGGCCGGGAACCTCGACCACGACGACCTCGTCCGCATGGTGCGAGCGCGCATGAAGGCGGGGCGGCTGCTCGGGGCGCGTGCCACCTCGGTCTGGAACCTGCGCGCTCCCGGCCGTGCACCGAAGCCATCTGGCAAACACCTCGTCAAGCGCCGGAAGACCGAGCAGGCCCACATATGCCTCGGCACGAACGGGCTGGCACGCAACCATCCGGATCGGTTCGCGTTCCTCGTGGTGAACACGGCGCTCGGGGGCGGCATGTCGTCGAGGTTGTTCCAGGAGGTACGTGAGCGCCGCGGGCTGGCCTACACCGTGTACAGCTACCACGCCCAGTACACCGAGGCGGGCCTGTTCTCGGCGTACGCGGGCACGACACCGAACCGGGCTCCCGACGTCGTGTCGCTGCTCCGTCGCGAGCTCGAGGCCGTGCGCGACGCAGGGATCACCGAGGTTGAATTCGAGCGAGCCCGGAGCCACGTCAAGGGCTCGCTGGTGCTGTCTCTCGAGGATCCCGGTGGGCGCATGAGCCGCCTCGGCAAGTCCGAGATCGCGCACGGGGAGATCCTCTCGGTCGACCAGGCGCTCCGGCGCATCGACCACGTCACGCTCGACGATGCACATCGCGTCGCTCGGCAGGTACTGTCGCAGCCGATGACGTTGACGGTGTTGGGACCGCTGGGAGCCTCGGCGTTCAGGGGCGTCATGCCGTGATCCGCGTCGCGGTCGCCGGTGCGACCGGCCGCATGGGGTCCGAGGTCTGCCGGGCCGTCGCGGCCGACCCAGAGCTCGACCTCGTGGCTGCGGTGTCGCGTTCGGCCGCGGGTGCGGTGCTCGGCGACACGATCGGTGTCGCCGGCGAGGCCGCCTCGTTGGTGCTCGTGGAGCGCCTCGACGAGATGCTCGATGCGAGGATCGACGTCCTCGTCGATTTCACCGGGCCGGCGTACGCGCCCGACCACGTGGCGTGGGCGATCGCGAACGGAGTCCACGTGGTCGTGGGCACCACCGGCTTCGAGATCGACATGGCGTGGCGTGATGCCCCGGTTGGGGTGGTCGTGGCTCCGAACTTCGCGATCGGCGCGGTGCTGCTGATGCGGTTCGCGGAACAGGCGGCACGCTTCCTGCCGTCGGCCGAGGTGATCGAGCTCCATCACGACCGGAAGCTCGACGTGCCCAGCGGCACCGCCCTGCTCACGGCGCGGCGGATCGCGGCCGCCCGCGACGGGGCTCCGGCCGCTCCCACAGACGACGGGGAGGGTCCCGGAGCCCGAGGTGTCGACGTCGACGGTGTCCGGGTCCATTCGGTGCGATTGCCGGGCCTCGTCGCCCACGAGGAAGTCGTCTTCGGCGGCCAGGGACAGGTGCTCACCCTGCGCCACGACTCCATGGATCGCACGTCGTTCATGCCCGGCGTGCTGCTCGCGATCAAGGCGGTTCCCGGCAGGCCCGGTCTCACCGAGGGCCTGGAACCGCTGCTGGGCGTGTGAGGCGAGCGCTAGCCGCGCACGCCTTGCACGACGAACGCCACGCCCAAGGCCAGCAGCACCACGGCGAGCCCGGTGCGCACCCAAGTCAGACCGCGTTCGCCGAGCAGCATCCGGCTCCCGGTGCCGACGAGCGCCGACCCGAAGTCGGTCAGCGAGACGCCGAGCGTCATCGCGAGCGCCGCCACCAGGGCGGTGTCGCGACCCCCGTCGGCGCTCGCCTCTGCCATCACCGCCGCAGCCGTGGTGGCGAAGAAGATCCACGCGGCGGGATTCACGATCACGAGCACCACGCCTCGCGCGGTCGGGCCGAGGCGTTCCTGCGGTTCGTCGCCCACAAAGGCCCTCGTCGAAGCACGCCGCAACGTGCGGAGCTCGCCGACCGCCAGCCACAGGAGGAACGCCCCGCCGACGATCCGCAGGGCGCGGACGACGGCCGGCGACGGCCCCACCGTCGAGAAGCCGACGGCCAGCGTGGCGAGCACCACGAACAGCGTGCCGTTCGCGCCGAGCATCACCCGGAACCCCCTGGCGATGCCGTGGGCGGCCGTCTCGTTGAGGATCAGCAGCTGAACCGGACCCGGGGCCGCTCCGAGGGCCGCTCCGAGCGCGAAGGCCGGAAGGATGTGGTCGCTCCAGCTCACGCGCCTCCTTCGCCCGCCGAGCGGCGCCGTGGGCCCCGCAGCTCCTCGACGGCGATCGATCCGTCGTCTGCTCGGATCACCAGGATGCCCTCGCACTCCCGGAACGGCTCGACCTCGGCCCCGGTGAGGCCGAACGCAGCGCGCTCCACGAACGGCGTATGGCTGATCGCGAGCCCGGTGCCACCCTCGGGGAGCTGGTCGAGCAACGCCCGCACCCCGGCGGCCATGCCTTCGGGGCTGCCGCCGCTCGCGTCCTTCCCGCCGAGTCCGGGCACCACGGCGTGATCCGGGAGCTGCTGCATCGCTCCCCGAAGGAACCACGCCGCGGTCTCGGCCGCGCGCGATGCGGGGGAGACGAACACCCGATCATACGTTCGAGTGGTCGAGCGACCGACGTCTTCGGCCAGCGTTCGTCCCTCGGGATCGAGGCGGTCCGCCTCGGGGTCACGGGTGGCGTGCCGTCGCAGCTCGAGTCGTTCCATGGCGGTCCGTCCTCCTCACGGGTTCGCGTATCATGCCGCGCCGTGGTCCCCGTTCGCCCGATCTCGCGAGTCTTCGTGATGCTGGCGCTGGCCGTCGCCGCGACCGCCTGCACCGACGGAGACGACGCCGGCGCCCCGTTGCCGAAGGCCCCGGCTCGCAGCGACGACGGCCTGGTGAGCGAGGACGCCGGAGCAACCGAGTTCGTGCCGGGGCGATTCATCTTCCAGTTCAACAGCATCACGGCGCAGGCGAACTTCCGGGGGAGCGTCGCGACGCTGAACGTGCGCAACGGCACGGGCTCCCAGCTCGGCGCTCCGTCGCTGTACGTGCTGGGCGTCGACGACATGCGGTACGAGGGAGAGGTCGCGGGGGCGGCACCGATCGCCGATGGGGAAGGGGTGAGCCTCGAGTTCCGCTTCCCCGAAGCGGTCACCCCCGAGACGATCGGACTCGCTGTGCTCTCGTTCGGGGACGATACGGTCGGGGCGATGGCCCCGGTGCCCAGGTCAGGCGGTTGACCCGCCGGCGCACGCTCGGCGGCCGCCCGGAGGTCGTTCTAGACTTCCCGCGTCGCCCCCGACCGGAAGGATCCGCGTGCGTCGACCCTCGGTGCGCCCGTCCATCGTCCTCGCGGTCTGGCTCGCGTTCGCCCACCTCCCGATCGGCGGTCCGATCGAGGCCGCGGCGGGGGTTCGGGTCAGGCCCACGGTGACCACGCGGCTCACCGGATGGGTCGCTCGCGATGGGGGATACCACCTCTATCGACAGGGCGCGACGGCACGGATGGTGGTCAAGGTGTGGCCGAACCTGCGCGGCGACAAGGTGCGGGCGCTGCTCGAATGGCGCCGGGCGGGCATCGGGTGGCGCCGGCTCGATCGGTCGATCATGACGCTGAACGGCGACAGCCGGGCGGTGTTCGCCGTACGGGACCTTCCGACAGGCTTCTCGTTTCGTATGCGGATGCGGGTGCCCCCGACCTCCGAGCATCGAGCGGCGCGCTCGCCTTGGCGCTACTTCCGGGCGCGCTGAGTCGTCGCTCGGGATCAGGCCCGGCTCGCGGGCTCGCTCTCGCCCGCCTCCCGCCGCGCCAGCACGAACAGGAGATCGCTCAGGCGATTGAGGTAGCGGCCGACCTCGGGGTTGGTCCCGCGGCCCGTGCGCGCCAGGGCCGCCACGGCCCGTTCGGCGCGGCGTACCGTGCCGCGGGCGACGTCGAGGGCGGCGCTCGCCGGGTTGGCACCGGCGACGACGAAGACGTCGGGCAGCGGCCGCTGCGCGACGAGTTCGTCGATCCGCCGCTCGAGCCGGCCGGTCATGTCGGCGGTCACGAGCGAGATGCCGGGGCTCAGCTTGTCGCGTTGCGTCGGGTTGGTGGCGAGATCGGCTCCCACGACGAACAGCTCCCGTTGGAGGGAGAGGATCTCCTCGTGCATCGACGGGTCGGACGTGTGCGCCCGAGCCAGGCCCATCACGGCGACGGCCTCGTCGGTCGTGCCGTAGGCCTCGGCGACGATGTCGTCCTTGGGTATCCGCCCCCCGTAGAGCAGACCGGTCGTGCCGTCGTCTCCGGTCCTGGTGTAGATGCGGGGCATGGCCAGCTAGCATAGGCGCATCGCTGCCGCCCCCAGGCGGCGCCCGGCGAAGGAGAGGGTTCCGATGACCGGACACGCGGGCAGGTTCGGGTCGGTCGTCACGGCCATGGTCACCCCGTTCCGCGACGGCGATCACGCGGTCGACTACGACGGTGCGCAGGAGCTGGCGTCATGGCTCGTCGACAACGGATCCGACGCGATCGTGGTGACCGGTTCGACCGGAGAATCGCCGACGCTCAGCTCGAGCGAGAAGGCACAGCTGTTCCGCGTGGTCGGCGACGCGATCCGCGGACGCGCCCAGCTGGTGTGCGGCACCGGCACCTACTCGACCGCCGAGACGCTCGAGCTGACCGAGGGGGCAGAGGAAGCCGGTGCCGACGGGCTGCTCGTGGTCACGCCGTACTACAACAAGCCCCCGCAGCGGGGCCTGATCGCGCACTTCGAACGCGTCGCCGATGCGACCGACCTGCCGATCATCGCCTACAACATCCCGGGGCGCACCGCGATCCGCATCGAGCACGACACGTTGCTCACGCTCGCAGCGCGGCCGAACATCGTGGCGGTGAAGGACTCGACCGGCGACTTCCAGGCGGTCTCGCGGCTGATCGCCGAGGCTCCGGCGGGCTTCGAGGTGTATTCGGGCGACGACTGGGCGGCGTTCGGGTACGCGTGCCTCGGGGCGGTGGGGGTCGTGAGCGTCGCGAGCCACCTCGTCGGCCCGCAGATCCACCAGATGCTCGAGCTGGTCGGCACCGGCGACGTGCCGGCCGCGAGGAAGATCCACGAACAGCTCTCTCCGCTGTTCAACGCGCTGTTCATCACCTCGAACCCGATCCCCGTGAAGGCGGCGCTCAACATGCTGGGGCGGCCCGCCGGCGTGCCCCGGTTGCCGCTCGTGCCGGCCACGGCCGAGGAACAGGCACGGGTTCGCGCCGCATTGGAGGACGCCGGTCTCCTCTAGACCGAGCGACTGTCGCGTCGTCTTCCTCGGCGGGGTCGGGGAGGTCGGGCGCAACATGGCGTGCGTCGAGCTCGACGGGCGCATGCTGATCATCGACGTCGGGCTCTCGTTCCCGTCGGGCGACATGCCGGGCATCGATCTCGTGCTTCCCGACTTCGACTACGTGCGGCATCACGCCGACCGTGTCGAGGCGATCGTGCTGACCCACGGCCACGAGGATCACATCGGGGCGCTGCCGTACCTGTTGCGCGAGATCGCGGACGTGCCCGTCTACGGGTCGCCGTTCACGCTCGAGCTGCTGAAGGGCAAGCTCGAGGAGCATCAGGTCGCCGATCGCTGCGAGCTGCGGATCGCCGTGCCGGGCGACCGCACGGTCGTCGGCCCGTTCACCATGCGGTTCCTTCGGGTGACGCACTCGATCCCTGACGGCATGGCGGTCGTCGTCGACACGCCGCACGGCGCGATCCTGCACACGGGCGACTTCAAGATCGACCAGACCCCGCTCGACGGCCGCCCCACCGATCTGCACGGCCTGGCCGAGGAAGCGAGTGGCCGCGGCGTGCACCTGCTGCTGAGCGACTCCACGAACGCCGAGGAAGTCGGCTACACCGACAGCGAACGCACCGTCGGCCCGGTGTTGAGACGCATCGTCGAAGGCGCCCCGAACATCGTGGTCGCCGCCTGCTTCTCCAGCCACATCCACCGCGTGCAGCAGATCGTGGACGCCGCGAGGGCCGACGAACGGGTCGTGGCGTTCCTCGGGCGATCGATGGAGAACTCGGTCGCGGCAGCCCGCCGACTCGGCATCCTGCGGGTCGACGACCGGGACGTCATCGACATCTCCGAGGTCGCCGACCTCGATCCCGGACGGGTCGTGGTGATCTGTACCGGCAGCCAGGGCGAGCCCTTCTCGGCCCTGTCGTTGATGGCGCAACGTCAGCACAAGTGGGTGAATCTCGACGAGGGCGACACGGTCGTGCTGTCGTCGTCGCTGATCCCGGGGAACGAGCCGGCCATCCACCGCGTCGTCGACGCCCTCTACCGCACGGGGGCCGACGTCTTCCACATGCCGGCCGACCCGGTCCATGCCAGCGGGCACGCGGCACAGGAAGAGCTCCGGCTGATGCTTTCGCTCGTCCGGCCGAGGTGGTTCGTTCCGATCCACGGGGAGCGCCGGCACCTGCAGCACCATGCGCGCCTCGCCGAGGAGGTGGGCATCCCCAAGGACCACGTGATCATCTGCGAGGACGGCGACGTGGTGGACGTGGGGGAGCGGGTGGCGATCGTGGATCGCGTGCAGGCGGGCATGACGTTCGTCGACGGGCTCGGCATCGGCGACGTGGGCGGCGAGGTGCTGCGCGACCGTCGCAAGCTCGCGGGTGACGGTGTGGTGGTCGTGGTCGTGACCGTCGACTCGCAGACCGGTGAGTTGGTCGGCGGCCCCGACATCGTGAATCGGGGCTTCGTGTACGAGGAAGCCTCGCGGGACATCCTCGACGAAGCCCGCGATCGGGTGGTCGCGGCGATCGGCGAAACCGCAGACGCTCGCGTGACCGACCCTTCGGCGTTGCAGCAGGACATCCGCCGCGCGCTGGGCCGCTACTTCAACGAGGTGACCCAGCGGAAGCCGGTGATCCTGCCCGTCGTGATGGAGGTGTGAGCATCGTGGATGCTCAGAGGGGCGTGGTCGTCGGCGCTGCTTGAAGCGGCCCGAGAACCCGTCAGACTACGAACCCTCATGGCGACGAAGACTTCCCCGTCGCGGCGTTCATCGCCGCGCAGACCCGGGCGTTCCCACAACGAGACGCGAGGCAAGAAGGGCTCCGGCTCGGGATCGTGGAGGCGCCCGGCGGCGCGGAAGGCCGCTCCCAGGAAGAAGCCGCAGCGGGCGCCGGCGACCCAGATCCTCTCGCCGTTCGCGCGCGACGCCCTGGGCATCGGGTTGATGGTGCTCGCGGGCCTCGCCGTGCTCTCGGTCTGGTTCGACGCCGCCGGTCCGATGGGCGAGGCGTTCTCGCGCCTGCTGCACACGGGGTTCGGGCTCGCCTCGGTGCTGTTCCCGCTCGTGGGGCTCGGTTGGGGCATAGCCCTGGTGCGCGACCGGTCGCCCGAGGAGCGCATGCGCATGTTCATCGGGTTCGTGATCATGGGACTCGGCGTGCTCGGGCTCGTGTCGATCCTGCGGAGCAACCCGGGCGTCTTCGCTCCGAGGCTCGATACCAAGGTGCGGGGCGTCGGTCCGATCCCGGGTCTGTCCGATGCGGGTGGGTTCTTCGGAGCCGTCGCGGCCTCGCCGCTGTCCAAGATCGTCTCGACGGCCGGCGCCTTCCTCGTGAACCTCGGTCTCGCGGTGATCGGCACCCTGATCATGACAGGCACGTCGTTCGCCGAGCTCGGGCGGACGTTGGCTGCGACCCGCGTCGCCCGGGCCGAGCGAGCCGAGGAACGCCGCGCCGGCGAGCAGGCGAAGGCCGAGGCGAAGCTCGAGAAGCAGCGCGCCAAGGACGAACGTGCGGCCGCCGAGGCGGAAGACGCCTCGAAGGCTGGCACGACCCCCAAGCGTCGGCTCGCCGAACGTCTGGGCCTGACCGAGCCCGTCGTCGTGCTGCCGGATTCCGAGGCGCTCGGGCCGCTCGACCTTCCTCCCGGCTCGGCCGCCGATGCCGAACCCTCGGATGGGCCGGCGACGCGAGGGAGATCCCGCGGTCGCACGATCACCACCCCCGACGGGCGGTACCAGCTTCCCTCGATCGATCTGTTGCGGACCGCGCCGCCATCGACGAACGACGGCACCCACGAGAAGGACATCATGGAGGCGCTCGGCCACACGCTCTCGACGTTCGGGGTCGACGCCCGCGTGGTCGCGGCGCACCGGGGGCCGACCGTGACGATGTACGAGGTGGCGGTCGCATCGGGCACCAAGGTGAACAAGGTGCTGAACCTGTCGAGCGACATCGCCTACGCGCTCGCGACGCCCGACGTGCGCATCATCGCGCCGATCCCCGGCAAGTCGGCGATCGGTATCGAGGTGCCGAACCGACACCGCGACTTCGTGATGCTCGGCGACATCTTGCGCTCGAAGGCCGCGAAGGGGGCCTCCCACCCGCTGACCGTCGCGCTCGGCAAGGACATCCACGGCGAGGCGCAGATGGTGAACCTCGCCACGATGCCGCACCTGCTGATCGCCGGAGCGACGGGCGCCGGCAAGTCGAGCCTGGTGAACAGCTTCATCACGTCGATCCTGATGCGCACGAGCCCCGATGACGTGCGGCTCGTGCTCGTCGACCCGAAGCGTGTGGAGCTCGGGCACTTCGCCGACGTGCCTCACCTGTTGAGCCCGGTCATCGTGCACCCGAAGCGGGCCACCGAGGCGCTGGAGTGGATCGTCCGCGAGATGGAGATGCGCTACGAGATGCTCGCCACGGTCGGCGTTCGCGACATCGACGGGTACGAGGAGGCCCTGCGCGACGGCACCTTGCGGACGCCGGTCGGCCGCGAGCACGAATACCGCCACCTGCACTTCATCGTCGTGGTGATCGACGAGCTCGCCGACCTGATGATGGTCGCCCCTCGCGCCGTCGAGGACGCGATCTGCCGCATCGCGCAGATGGCGCGCGCCGTCGGCATCCACCTGGTGGTCGCGACCCAGCGCCCGAGCGTCGACGTCGTCACAGGTCTCATCAAGGCCAACATCCCGAGCCGCATCGCGCTGATGACCTCGAGCCAGGCCGACTCACGGGTGGTGCTCGACCAGAACGGGGCCGAGAAGCTGGTCGGCCACGGCGACATGCTGTTCGCCCCCGCGAACGCTTCGAAGCCCACCCGCCTGCAGGGGGCGTGGGTCACCGAGGCGGAGATCCAGGCCATCTCCGAGTTCATCCGAGCTCAGCGCGAGGTCGTCTACGAACAGCCGATCGAGGGGCTGGGCATCCCGCCGACCGAGGCCGAGCTCGCGGCGGGGTCCGGCGGCTCCGGAGACGGCGACGAGGAACTGCTGAACCAGGCGACGGAGCTGATCGTCCGCTCGCAGCTCGGTTCCACCAGCATGCTCCAGCGCAAGTTGAAGGTAGGGTTCGCGAGGGCGGGACGCCTCATGGACCTGCTCGAGGAGCGCGGAGTGGTGGGGCCGAGCCAGGGGTCCAAGGCTCGCGACGTGCTGGTCACCTGGGAGGAGTGGGAGGAACGGCGCGACGGCGCCTAGCGCGAGGGCTACAGCGCCCCGACGCGGCGTGCCACCTGGAACAGGGTGTCAGCGTGCTGTTGAGGATCGATCATGAACCGCCCCGCCATGCCGACCTGGCCCTGCCAGTATGCGTAGATGCGTTCCGCGCTCCAGCCTCGCTCGATGCCGCTCCGGTAGCTGCGGACGAGCTCGCTCCCGCTCCAGATGCTCGGCGGAGAGACGATGAAGCCACCGCGCGAGCCGTCGATCGAGATCCAGTACGCGCCGACCAGCCCCCACCTGCCGTCGTCGAGCTGTCCGGAGACGAGCAGGAACTTCACCGGGCCTTCCGACAGGGTGTCGGGTGCGGTGACGGGTTCACGGATCGCCGCGAGCGGCGAGGACTTCCATGTCGTGTCGTTCATGTCGGGCTCCATCAGCACGGTTTCATTCCCCCTCGTCGGCGCAGAGTAATCCCCCGAGCACCCGGGTCGCGCCGGGCGAAAGTCGGTGATTCCTGCGTCGGGGGCAGCCGGAAGTCGGTATTCACGCGACCGCGGGCTTAGGTCGGCTCTCGTACAGCACCGCCGAGCCCGTCGCTGCCGCCGAGGCCGTCCCCCTCGTGCCCGTCCGGCTCGAAGTTCTCGGCGAGCATCACCCACTGCTCGTGATCTCGCCATGCGCCCCTGATGAACAGGTACCGGGGAGAGAAGCCCTCGCGATGGAAGCCGGCGCGTCGAACCAGTGCGATCGACGCCTCGTTGCCCGGTTGCACGTTCGCCTGCACGCGATGCAGCCCCAGGTCGTCGAACGCGTGGCGCAGCAAGAGCGGCATCGCGACACGCATGTATCCCCGGCCCGCGAACGGCTCGAAGGCGTAGTAGCCGAGGAACGCGCTTCGGAACCGCCCCATGACGATATGCGACAGGTTCATGACGCCGGCGATCGAACCGTCGTCCGCGTCGCAGACGAGAAGCGAACGGTCCGTCTCGCCACGGCCGCGTGCCAGGAGCCGTTCGAACCACGACGCCGGTTCGCCGGGTTCGAGCCACGGGTCGTGCAGCTCGCCCGAGGCCAGGAGGCGTTCGATGAACTCCGTCCGATCGGCCTCGACCGGGAGACGCAAGGAGACCCGCGGGGTCATCCCTCGGTCGCCCTGGTCCTCGCTTCGGCGATCACCCGCTCGGCCGAGTCCCGGTCCTCGAATCCCTCGGTGCTGACCTTCTCACCTTCGAGGTCCTTGTAGACCTGGAAGAAGTGCTCGATCTCGTTCAGCAGCGTCATCGGCAGGCCGGCGAGGTCGTCGACGTGCGACCAGATCGGGTCACGGAAGGGCACACACAGGATCTTCTCGTCCTGGCCCTTCTCGTCGGTCATGCGGAACAGGCCGATCGGCCGGGCGTTGATCCGACATCCCGGGAACGTCGGCTCGCCGACGAACACGAGCGCGTCGAGCGCGTCGCCGTCGCCGCCGAGGGTTCCCTCGATGAACCCGTAGTCGGCCGGGTACTGCATCGACGTGAACAGCATCCGGTCGAGCACGATCTCGCCGGTCTCGTGGTCCATCTCGTACTTGTTCCGAGATCCCTTCGGGATCTCGACGATCACGGTGAGGGAGTTCTCGACCATGCGCAGGAGTGTAGCGGCGCTATCATCCGTGGGTTCCCATGGCCGGCACATCGCTCGAACGAACCATCGGGATCGGTCCGGCGCTCGAGAAGGCACGGCACATCTGCGAGCTCTCGCTCGACGAGGTCGCGCGCGACACGAAGCTCCGGGTCGATCAGCTCGCCGCTCTCGAGTCCGAGGACTTCGAGGCGCTTCCGAGCGATGCGTTCGTCCGGGGAGCCCTGAGAACCTACGCACAGTATGTGGGCCTGAGTCCCGCCAAGGTGCTCGGGGCCTACGATCAACACGCACGGGAGCCGTCTGCCCCCCCGCCTCCCGAGGGACTCGGGCGCGTCGAGCGCGCGATCGCGGCGACCCGGATCCGCGACAACCAACGGTTCCTGCTCCTCGCGGCAGCGGTGCTCGTCGCACTGTTGCTGATCTTCGGTCTGGTGGCTCGCGACCGAGGCGCTCCGGCGCCCGCGGAGATTCCGACGACCGCACCCCCCGCTCCGAGCGTCGCCTCGACCATCGACGCGGTGCTCGTGGCGCAGCGGGCGGTCGCGATCACCGCCGTGGTTGACGGCGTCGCCGAGGTGCACCAGATGGAAGAAGGCGAGACCCTGTCGTTCTCGGCTGTCGAGGAGCTCGTGCTGACCGTCGAGGACGGGGGTGCCGTCCAGGTGACGGTCGCCGGCAAGGACTACGGGGCGCCGGGCGAGCCCGGGGAACCGTGGACCCAGCGGTACGACTTCGACGTCCGGCAGAGCCCGGGATCGACGACAGCGTCGTGAGCCGGCCGATCCGCGTCGAGGTTGTCGGGGTCGGCACGGAGCTGCTCCTGGGACAGATCGCGAACACGAACGCGCGTTGGATCGGTGAACGGCTGGCGGAGGTCGGCGCCGATGTCCTCTTCCATCAGGTCGTGGGGGACAACTTCGATCGGATCGTGGAGGTGCTGGATCTCGCGGTATCGCGAAGCGATGTGGTGATCGTGACCGGCGGTCTCGGCCCCACGGAGGACGACATCACCAGGGACGCCATCGCCCGGGTGATGGGGGTTCCGCTCGAGCGGGATCCGTCGTTGGAGCGATGGCTCCGCGATCGGTTCGCGGGCTTCGCGAGCAGCTCGATGCCCCAGAACAACCTGCGGCAGGCAGACGTGCCCGTCGGCGCCCGGACGATCCCGAACGATCGAGGATCGGCTCCCGGCCTGATCGCGGACGTCCCGAGCGGGGCCCGGATCTACGCAGTGCCCGGCGTGCCCGACGAGATGATGGCCATGATGCGCGGCACCGCGCTGCCGGAGGTGGCGGAGAGGATCGGCGGTTCCGTGGTGCGATCTCGAACCCTGCGGTGCACCGGGATCGGGGAATCGAGGGTCGCGGAGATCCTGGCGGATCTCTTCCCAGGATCGGCGAACCCCAGCATCGCGTACCTGGCTTCGGCCGGGGAGGTGAAGGTTCGCGTCACCGCGAAGGCCGACACGGTGGAGCTGGCGGACTCGATGATCGATCCGGTCGTCGGAGTGGTCCACCAAAGGCTCGGCGATGTCGTCTTCACGCTCGACGACGAGACCTTGGAACAGGCGGTCTCGCGGCTGTTGCTGGCAGCGGGACGGCGGTTGACATGTGCGGAGTCGCTCACGGGCGGAAGTGTCAGCGCCCGCATGACGGCCGCTCCCGGCTCGTCGGACGTGTTCATCGGCTCGGCGGTCGTCTACACCGCCGAGGCGAAGCACCGCGTCTTGGGGGTGTCCCGCGAGACGATCGACGGGCCGGGCCTCGTGAGCCGAGAGTGTGCGGTCGAGATGGCCGAGGGCGCACGGCGGTTGTTCGAGGCCGACATCGCCCTGTCGCTGTCGGGTGCCGCGGGCCCCGCATCTCACGACGGCGCCGAGCCCGGAACCGTCTGGATCGCTCTCGATGCCGACGACCGCACGCATGCTCGGGGGTTCGTGGCCTCGGGCGATCGCACCCGGGTCATCCGCTGGGCCGAGCAGGCGGGCCTCGACCTCGTGCGGAGATACCTCGAGGGCGTGAGGCTGCCCGAGAGCGATCACGTCATCTGAGGCCGTGGCGACCGATCGCGCGTCGGAGCCGAAGGCGAAGCCGCATCGGCTGTTCGTCGCGGTGTCGGTCCCCGATCAGGTGACCGAACTGATCGAGGAGGCGCTGGAGTCGTGGCGAACCGCGCTTGGGGGGATGCGATGGACCCCTCGTTCGAACTGGCACGTGACGCTGCGGTTCCTCGGGTCCACCGACCCGCGGTTGGAGCCGTGGATCAGTGATCGACTTTCGGAGGTGGCGAACTCGATCGCCCCGTTCGAGAGTGCCGTGCGGGGGCTCGGGGCGTTCCCCTCGGCCCGGCGAGCCCGTGTGCTCTGGGTGGGCATCGAGGACCACGACGGCTCGTTCGCGGATCTCGCGCGAGCGGTGACGGCCGTGCTCGATCCGAAGTTCCCGACCGAGGAGCGCGCGTTCAGCGCACACCTGACCGTCGCGCGGAGCGATCCGCCGGTCCCGTTGCCGCCGTCGTTCGCCGAGACTCCGCTCGAGAGCGATCGGTTCGTCGTCGGCTCCGTGGAGCTCATGCGGAGCCGTCTTCGCCGTCCGGCGCCCGTCTACGAACGAGTCGCGGCGTTCTCGCTGTCTGGTTCGGAGGGTCCGCCCACGACGTAGGTCAGGATCGACCGAGGCCGACAGCTCCTTGCGCTCGAACACGTGTTCGGATACCGTGGCGTCGACGCGGAACGGATCACAGACGTGTAACTTATGTCAGAGCTGCCGGGTAGCGTGCGCGTTCCGACCGGAGAACGGGCTCGCACGGCACCTCCTCGCCGTCGGGCGGAGGGCCGCAGGACCGGCGAAGACAAGGAGGAGACGGTGGATCGCGACAAGATGCTCGACGTCACGCTCCAGCAGATCGAGAAGCAGTTCGGCAAGGGTGCGGTCATGAAGCTTGGCGAACACCCGGCGGGAACGGGTGTCTCGGTGATCCCGACGGGGTCGCTCGCGCTCGACCTTGCGCTCGGCATCGGAGGCGTACCTCGAGGGCGCATCATGGAGGTCTTCGGGCCCGAGGGATCCGGCAAGACCACGGTCTGTCTGCACATCATCGCCGAGGCGCAGGTCAACGGCGGCATCGCGGCGTTCATCGACGCGGAGCACGCGCTCGATCCCACCTACGCCCGTGAGCTCGGCGTGAACATCGACGAGCTCCTGGTGTCTCAACCCGACTCCGGCGAGCAGGCGCTCGAGATCGCCGACATGCTGGTGCGCTCGGCCGCCCTCGATCTCGTGGTGATCGATTCGGTCGCGGCGCTGGTCCCTCGCGCCGAGATCGAAGGCGAGATGGGCGACACACACGTCGGCCTGCAGGCCCGGCTCATGAGTCAGGCGATGCGCAAGCTCTCGGGGTCGCTCTCGAAGTTCGACACGACGGCGATCTTCATCAACCAGCTCCGCGAGAAGATCGGTGTCATGTTCGGATCGCCCGAGACCACGCCGGGTGGCCGGGCGCTCAAGTTCTATTCGTCGGTCCGACTCGACGTCCGCAAGATCGAGAACCTCAAAGACGGCACCGAGGTGGTCGGCTCCCGCACGCGGGTCAAGGTCGTGAAGAACAAGGTCGCTCCGCCCTTCAGGCAGTGCGAGTTCGACATCATGTACGGCAAGGGCATCTCCAGGGAAGGCTCGCTGATCGATGTCGGGGTCGACCTCGAGATCATCAAGAAGTCGGGCGCCTGGTTCACGTACGAGGGCGAACAGCTGGGTCAGGGCCGCGAGAACGCCCGCTCGTTCCTGGCGGAGCACACCGATGTGCGTGACGAGATCGAGCGGAAGATCCGCGAAGCGGTCGGCATCACCACGTTCGGGGAGGAAGGCGACGAGACGCCGATCGAGGTGGTCCCCGACATGGTGCTCGACGGCGAGCCCCCGTCCGACGCCCGAGGCGACGGGAAGGCGAAAGCCAAGGCCGCCTCCGACCGGTAGGAGCGTGTCCGCCACCTCGGGTCGCCGCGCCCCCGGTCGGGTCGAACGACCAAAGAAGAGCTGCCACGACCGAGCCCTCGGGCTCTTGGCGGTGCGTCCACGTGCCCGCCGGGAGCTCGAGCGGCGCCTGCTCGCGGCGGGCTTCGACGCAGGCGAGGTCCGCGACGTGCTCGACCGGCTCGAGCGGGTCGGCCTGATCGATGATCTGGCGTTCGCCCGGCAGATGGCGGAGCATCAGTTCGGCTCGCGCCGGGCCGGGCGGCGCGCCGTGGCGAGCGGCTTGATGGCCAAAGGCATCGCACCCGACCTGGTCGAGCAGGCGATCGATGAGATGGTCGACGACGAGCAAGAACGCGCGCTCGGGCTGGCGCGCTCGCGAACGCCCCGGCTCGAGGGGCTGGAGCCCGCGAAGGCGTTCGGCCGCCTCAGCTCGTTCCTGATGCGCCGGGGCTACGCGCCCGACCTGGCTCGCTCGGCGGCCCGCAGGGCGCTCGGGGTCGACGACCCGACCTAGGGCGAAGGGACCTTGCCTCGCGCTCGGTGCGGCCGTAGCATCGTGTCCACGAGAGGAACACTTCCGACACCACGTTCAGACGAGCCCACCTGTGAGCGAGCTTCCGACCTTGCACCCGAGAACCCAACCGATGAGCGCAGCCGACCTGAGCCGAACCGGGGGCGCTCGATAGTCCACATGCTCGCACTCAGCGACTGATCCACGAACGCGGACCGGAGGGTCCTTCTCGCAAACATCGTCTGACGAGGTTTGTGGAGGAGAGCCATGGTCCCTGTGCTGACCGCCCTCGCCGGGCTTCTGCTCGGCTTCGCCTGCGGCGTCCTGTACCGGAAGTCGGTCGCCGCGACCAACGCGCAGAGCGTCGAATCGCGCGCGCAGAAGATGTTGCTGGATACCGAGCGGGAAGCCGACGCGGCTTCGAAGCGGATGCTTGCCGAGGCCAAGGACGAGATCGCCACGATGCGCCGTGAGGCGGACGACGACATCCGCGGCCGCCGCGATGAGATCGGGCGCCAGGAGCGGCGCATGGCGGAGTCCGAGGCCGAGCTGAAGGCGAAGGCGGAACGTGCGGATCGCCGCGCGCTCGACCTGGAGGAACGCGAGGGCAAGCTGACCTACGTGCGGGGCCAGCTCGAGAAGGCCACCGAGCTACATCGGGCCCAGCTCGAGAGGATCGCCGGACTCACGTCCGCCGAAGCCCGCGACCAGCTGATGGCGCAGGTCGTTGACGAAGCGAAGCGCGCGGCGATGAGCCAAGTGCGCGAGATCGAGCAGCGGGCGCGCGAGGAGGGCGACGAGCGCGCTCGCAAGATCGTCACGATCGCGATCCAGCGCGTGGCTTCCGAGCAGACCGCCGAATCCACCGTGAGCGTGTTCGCTCTGCCGAGCGAGGACATGAAGGGTCGGATCATCGGCCGCGAGGGGCGCAACATCCGGGCGTTCGAGTCCGTCACGGGTGTGAACCTCATCATCGACGACACCCCTGAGGCCGTCGTGCTCTCCTGCTTCGACCCGGTTCGCAGGGAGGCGGCGCGCATGACGCTGGGCAAGCTCGTCGAGGACGGGCGCATCCACCCCGCTCGCATCGAGGAGGTCCATGAGCGATCCCAGCGAGCGCTGGAGGAGCAGGTGCGTCGTGCCGGTGAGGACGCCGTCACCGAGGTCGGCATGACCGACATCCATCCCGAGATGATCAGACTGCTGGGCAGGCTCCAGTACCGCACGTCGTATGGGCAGAACGTGTTGCGCCACCTCGTGGAGTCCGCCCACATCGCCGGCAGCCTCGCGGCGGAGATCGGTGTGGACCCGACGGTCGTCAAACGTGGCGCGTTCCTGCACGACATCGGGAAGGCCGTGACGCACGAGGTGGAAGGATCGCATGCGATCATCGGCGCCGAGATCGCCCGGCGCTTGGGTGAATCCCAGCAAGTCGTGCACTGCATCGAGTCACATCACGGCGAGGTGGAACAACACACGATCGACGCCGTGCTCGCGCAGATCGCCGATGGCATCAGTGGCGGCCGCCCGGGCGCCCGGCGTGAGTCGCTGGAGACCTACGTGAAGCGCCTCGAACGGCTCGAGGAGATCTGCATGACGCACCCGGGTGTGGTCAAGACGTTCGCGATGCAGGCGGGGCGCGAGGTCCGCGTGATGGTCGAGCCCGTTGACGTCGACGACATCCAGGCTCAGGTGATCGCGCGCGACATCGCGAAGGAGGTCGAGGAAGAGCTCCAGTATCCCGGTCAGATCCGCATCACCGTGGTCCGCGAGACCAGGGCGACCGAATACGCCCGCTGATTGGCGATCAACGGTTGGCGCCGTCGCCTCCCCGGCTCTTCCTCCCGCCGACGCCGGCGAACCTCCGGAGGCTGAGCCCCCGCGAAGGCTGCGTGCTCGCGGCCCAGGTGTCGCCGGCCGGGTCACCCGAGGCGACCGAGGCCGGCTCACCCTCGCCCTCGACCGGCCGTTCGCCGGGCTCGCCCCCGTCCCCGGCATGCTTGCCGTCGGGCTCGTCCGAGTCCACATCCTGGTGCGGGTCGGCTTCGACGGCGGACGCCGCGTCGTCGCGGGAATGGACCGGGGCGACCGCATCGAGCGGGTCGGTCACGGCGTCGGGCTCGACACCGGCGCGGAGCGCGGCGAGGTCGGCCTCGGCCGTGCGGAGCGCCTGCTGGGCGTCGTCGGCTCGGCGGGTCATGTCGTCCAGCCGGCTGCGGAGCTTCCGGTACTCCTCGTCGGTGTGTGTCGACGAGATGATCCCTTGCTCCTTCGCCATCCTGAGCGCGGCTTCGGCGGCCTCGGTCGCGGCGTAGGCGCTCCGGGCCCGCGCCTCGCTCTGCTCCAACCGAGCCTCGAGGTCCGCGATCTCGGCCCTGAGATCGCCTCCGGTCTCTGGAGGCGACGGGGCCGTCTGCGGGCCGTCTCGTCGTGCCGCATCGAGCTCCCTGAGTCGATCCTCAGCCTCGCTCGCTCGCGCAGCAGCCTCTGCCGCGTTCACGTTCGCCGCCTCGAGCCGGGCGGTGAGGGCCTCGAGCTCGGCGTCCGCAACGGAGAGCCGTTCCTGCTCCGCGGCCCGCGCGTCGGCGTCGAGCCGAAGGGACTCCAACTCCTCACGAAGCTCGGCGTTGGCCTGTTCCGAAGCCTGGAGCGCCTCGCGCGTCATCTCGGCAGCGCGCGTCCCCTCTGCAGCCGCGCCCCGCGCGGCCTCTGCCTCGGCCGCCCGCCGCTCGGCCGATGTGGCACGCTCGTCGGCGGCCGTCGCGGCGGCCCATGCCTCGTCGGCCTGCGCGTGGATCTTGTCCACCGAGACGGCCTCGTCGAGCTGGGCGGTGACCGCGGTGAGTTCGCTCCCGGCGTCCTGGTGCTGCTGAAGGTCCGCCTGCAACACGGTCCGTTCGGTCCGGAGGACTTCCAGCTCCGTGCGGAGGTCGGCCACGGCCGTGTCCGACGCCCGAAGGGCGGCGCGGGCTTCCTCGGCGGCGGCATCGCGGGCTGCCTCCGCCTCGATGGCCCGCCGCTCGGCCGCTTCGGCCTTCTCGTTCGCCGCCTCGAGGGAGGTCTCACCGTCGGCGGTGTCTCGACCCTTCTCCTCCCGAAGCGAGGCGACCTCAGCCTGCAACCGCTCCGACTCGAGCTCGCGCTGAACGGCTGCGGTTTCGAGTTCGACGATCGCCGAGGCGAGCTGGTCGATCTTCGCCGACGCGTCCTCGGCCGCCTGTTCCGCGTCGGCTCGCGCTCGATCGTCGGCGTCGAGACGTGCTTGTGCCGAGGCCGCACGGGCTTCGGCGTCGGCCGAGGCGGCATCGAGAACCTGGGCCCTGGCTTCCACGTCGGCGACCGTTGCCCGGAGCTCCTCGATGTGACCCTGAGCCTCGGCGGCCCGTGCCTCGGCGGCCTCCAACGCCCGTTCCGCCGCAGACGCACGTTCCTCGGATGCGGCTGCGGCGACGCGGGCATCATCGGCGATCGATGACGCCCGCAGGGCATCGCCTCGGGCCTCCTCTGCCTCTACCCGAGCGGCCTCCGCTTGCGCGCGAGCGGCGGCTGCATCGCCGCGGGCCCTCTCCGCCTCGGACGCGAGGCGGTCGACCTCGGCCTGGGCGGACAGGAGCCGGGAATCGGCGTCACGGAGTGCGGTGGCCGCTTCCTCGGCTGCCCGGTCGGCCGACGTCCGCACCTCGTCGAGCTCCGCCCGCACGGCGGCGAGCGCGGCCTCGGCGTTGGAGGCCGCCCCTTCCGCGCGTTCGACCCGGCCCCGGGCGGCGTCGAGCTCCTCGAGCGCGTGTGCTTTCTTCCGCCGAGCTCGATCTGCCTGGGATCGGGCGGATTCGGCGGCAGCCTGCGCCTCCCGGGCCTCACCGAGCGTGCGGTCGGCCGCCTCGACGGCCGACTCGAGCTCGGAGCGGGTCCGGTCCAGCGATTCGCTCAGCTGCGCGATCGTGCCGGTGGCGTGCTGGAGCTGGACCTCGAGGCGATCGGCGTGGTCGGCGACGCCACCGAGCTCCGCGAGCCGGTCTCCGGCGGCCGCCAACAGGGCTTCGGAGGCGGCCGCGGTCGCCGTTGCCTCCGCCTCCGTCTGCTGGGAAGCCTTGAGCGCCTGCTCCGAGGCGGCGAGACGGTTCGCGAGGTCGAAGATGTCGTCGTGAGGAACCAGCGACCCCTCGGCGGACCCGGCTCGGCGCGACTCGAGCTCCGCGATGCGGCTGGCCAGCGCTCGTTGGGCGTCGAGGGCGGCTTCGAGCTCGGACCGCGCGGCTCTGAGGCGTGCCTTTTTGCCCGGCTTGCTGTCAACCATGTCGAACGACTTCCTCCTCGACCTCCAGGACGGTGGTGCCTCTCCGACATCGGCATCAGACGGGCGCCCTTGAGCGATGGGCATCCCACCGTCGCGGACGTGTCGATCCATCGGATACCCTCGTCGAACGTGGAGGGGACCTACCTGATCCGCACCTTCGGGTGCCAGATGAACGCTCATGACTCCGAGCGCATCGCCGGGGTTCTCATGGCCGACGGCATGACGCCGACCGAGCACGTGGGAAACGCCCGCGTCGTGGTCTTCAACACTTGCGCGATCCGGGAGAACGCCGACAACAAGCTCTACGGCAACCTCGGGCATCTGAAGCCGATCAAGGCGGAGAATCCCGATCTGCGGATCGTCGTGAGCGGATGCCTCGCGCAGAAGGACCAGGCCGAGATCCAGCGTCGGGCGCCATGGGTCGACGTGGTCGTCGGCACCCATGCGCTCCCACACCTGCTCGAGCTGTTGGAACGGGCGGAACACGAGGGCCCCCAGATGGACGTGGGGGAGTACACCGACACGTTCCCGAGCGCCTTGCCCGCCGCCCGTCAGGACCAGTTCCGAGCCTGGGTCTCGATCGCGCCGGGATGCGACAACGCCTGCACGTTCTGCATCGTGCCGCTCGTGCGCGGGCCGCAGCGCTCCAGGGCGATCGGGGACATCCTCGCCGAGGTACACGGCCTCGCAGCCCGCGGGGTGGTCGAGGTCACCCTGCTGGGACAAAACGTCAACACCTACGGCCGCGACGTGTCCGTTCCCGGCTCCTCTCGGCGTCCGCTCTTCGCCGAGCTGCTGCGGCAGGTGGGCGCCGTCGACGGCATCCGCCGCGTGCGGTTCACGAGCCCGCATCCTCACGACTTCACGCCGGACGTGATCGATGCGATGGCCGAGACGGCAACCGTCTGCGAACACATCCACTTCCCGTTGCAGTCGGGTTCCGACGAGGTGCTCAGACGTATGCGGCGGTCGTATCGTCGTGAGCGCTACCTCGGATGGCTCGAGCGGATACGCGAAGCGATCCCCGGCATCGCCGTGTCGACCGACATCATCGTCGGGTTCCCCGGAGAGACCGAGCAGGACTTCGCCAGAACGCTCGAGGTCGTCGAGGCGGCGGAGTTCGACAGCGCCTACACGTTCCAGTACTCGCCCCGACCGGGTACGAGGGCGGCGTCGTTCGAAGACCAGGTGCCGAAAGCCGTCGTGCAGGAACGCTTCGACCGGCTCGTCGCGACGCAGGAGCGCATCTCGGCCGCGCGAGCGGAGGCCCTGGTCGGAACGACGCTGGAGGTGCTCGTCGAGGGAGTCGACCGAACGGGACGTTCGAGCCAGTCGCGGAGCCGCACGAACCGCATCGTGCATCTCGCCGGCAGGCTCGGGCCGGGCACGTTCGCCGCGGCTCGCATCGTTGCGGCCGCGCCCCATCACCTCACGGGCGAGCCGTCGGGTGAGCCTGCGGGCTTGGCCTCCTGACGACGGCTGCATGGGGAACGGTCGCCCGCCGCTCACCGCCCTCGTCGGCTCGACGGCGTCGGGGAAGACCGAAGCCGGGATCCTCATCGCGCGTTCGTTCGGGGCGGAGATCTGCTCGGTCGACTCGATGCTCGTCTATCGGGGCATGGACGTCGGCACGGCGAAGCCGACTCCCGAGCAACGGGCGTCGGTTCCTCACCACCTGATCGACCTCGCCGAGCCCAGCGAACGCTTCACGTTGGCGAGGTATCAGGAACGGGCTCGTGAGGCCATCGACGACATCATGGGTCGCGGTTCCCACCCGCTGCTCGTGGGAGGGTCCGGCCTGTACTACCGGGCAGTCGTCGACGGGTTCGTGCTGCCCGGCGAGGACCCGGCCGTGCGGGCAGAGCTCGAGGCGGAGGCGAGTGCCGCGGGGGCGGGAGCGCTCTACGCACGACTCGAGCATCTCGATCCGATCGCGGCCGCCAAGATCGATCCGTCGAACGTTCGCCGCGTCGTTCGAGCCCTCGAGGTTCCCGCGATCACCGGGACCCCGTTCAGCGCGTTCTCCGAGGCCTGGGCACGCTACGATCCCGGGCGCGTGCAAGCTGCGGGCATCCGGATCGAGACGCAGACGCTCGCCCGGCGCATCAGCGATCGCGTCTCGGCCATGTTCGCGGCGGGCCTGATCGAGGAGGTCCGCGGCCTCGTGGAGCGCGGGTTCGGGTCGTGGCTCACCTCGACGCAAGCGATCGGGTATTCGGAGCTCGCCCGTCATCTCGACGGTAGGCTCTCCCTCGAGGAGGCCTGGGAGGGAACGGTGAGGCGCACGAGGAACCTGGCCCGACGGCAGACCGCATGGTTCAGGCGCGACCCTCGCGTGCGGTGGTTCGAAACCGGCATCGGAGGAGCCGTCGACGTGGCCGACGACGTGCTGGCGTTCCTGCGAACATGACCGACGCCCTCTCGTTCTCGAAGTACCAGGGCACCGGGAACGACTTCGTCATGCTGGTGGACCTTGACGATGAGCGGTCGCTCACCCCGCGAGAGATCTCGGCCGTGTGTGACCGCCGTACCGGGGTCGGCGCCGACGGTGTGATCCGTGTCCTGCGCAGCGATCGAGACGATGCGCCGTTCTTCATGGACTACGCGAACGCCGACGGCTCACAGGCGGAGATGTGCGGCAACGGCATCCGCTGCGTCGGCGTGTTGCTGAACGAGCGCGGTCTGGTGGCCGGCCGGTCGGTCGACGTGCTCACTCGGGCCGGCATCAAGCATCTGACCGTCGAGCCGGCCGGAGGCGGGCCGGCCCGCCGGGTCACGGTGGGCATGGGCGTCCCGAACTTCACGAAGGCTGCGATCCCGATGCGCGGTCCTGCGTGGGAGACGTTCCTGGGCCAGCCGTTCGAGGTCGGTGACGATCTGACGATGACGGCCTCGGCGCTGTCGATGGGGAACCCCCATCTCGTGGTCTTCGTCGACGGCGATCCGGCGACGGTGCACGTGTCGCACATCGGTCCGCGGCTGGAACGGCACGAGGCATTCCCCGAGCACACGAACGTGGAGTTCGCCTACGTGCACGACGGGGGGATCTACGCGCGTGTGTGGGAGCGAGGCATCGGGGAGACGATGGCGTGCGGGAGTGGAGCGTGCGCCGTCCTCGTGGCTGCCAACGAGGCTGGTCTCGTTCCGTCTCGCGCGGTCGTGAGCTTCCCTGGGGGTGATCTCGAGGTGGAACGCCGGGACGACGGTGAAGTGCTGTTGACGGGCGACGCGGTCCGCGTCTTCGAGGGATCCGTCGACCTGATGGCCCTCGTCCGCTCGTGATGCCGGCCGACGACCCGAGCGGTACCGCTGTGGCCGACCGCCTCGCGGCCCGCACGCTCTCGCTGGTCGACGTCCCGTCGGTCAGCGGGCACGAGGATCGTGTGCTGACCGCCATCCGGGAGGCGTTGCCCCGGCGGATGGAGCTGCTCGACGACGCCGACTCCGTGCTGTTCGTGGCCCCTCCAGACCGTCGCGCCGGTGTCCCGTTCGTCGTGCTCGCCGGGCACGTCGACACCGTGCCGATCGCCGGGAGCGTGCCGGGAGCGCTCGACGGCTCGGCGATCGTCGGGCGCGGGGCAGCCGACATGAAGGGCGCGCTGGCAGTGATGCTCGAGATCGCAGGCGACGCACAGCGTTCGAAGGGGTCCCTCGACCTCGGCTTGCTGTTCTTCGGCCGCGAGGAATTGCCGTTCGGCGAGAGTGCGCTGCTCCCGTTGTTCGACCGGTGCCCCGCGGCGTCGACCCCCGATCTCGCGATCGTGATGGAGCCCACGGACAACGCGATCCAGCTCGGGTGCCTGGGCAACCTGAACGCCACGGTGGAGGTGACCGGACGGGCCGCCCACAGCGCCCGGCCGTGGCTCGGTGACAATGCGATCCACCGGGCGATCGGGGCGCTCGCGCCGCTCGCCGACCTGCCCGTTCGCGACGTGACGATCGAGGGACTGACGTTCCGGGAGGTCGTGAGCGTCACGTCGATCGAAGGCGGGATCGCGTCGAACGTGATCCCCGATCGGGTCGTTGCCATGGTGAACTACCGGTACGCACCGGTGCACACACCACAGGAGGCGGAGACCCGGCTCGCCGAGTTGCTGGCGGCCGCCGACGTCGAGGTGCGGATCGACGCCAACGCGCCGCCCGGCCCAGTCAGCCTCGCCAACGGGTTGGTGACCCGGCTCGAGGAAGCCGGCGGGCTCCCCGTCGGGCCGAAGCAGGCATGGACCCCCGTCGCCGAGTTCGCCTTGGTGGGCGTGGACGCCGTGAACTTCGGTCCAGGCGACCCGCAGTACGCTCACCGGGACGACGAACGCGTCGAGGTGTCCTCGCTGGTGCGCTGTCACGAGACCCTTCGAGCGTTCTTCGGTATCGGGTCGATCGACGACGACGGCGAGCTGGAAGGGACGACGTGACGCATCTCTCCCCGGGCATCCGGCGGATCGAACCGTACCCGTTCGAGGAGCTCGATCGACGGAAGGCCGAGGCGCTCGAGGCGGGCAAGGATCTGGTCGACTTCGGTGTCGGCGATCCCCGCGAGGTCACCGCTCCGTTCATCCGTGCTGCGCTCCGGGATGCGATCGAACCGATCTCCTCCTACCCGCGCGCCGGCGGGATCCCCCAACTGCGATCGGCGGTGGCCGGCTGGGTCGGGCGCAGGTTCGGCGCCGACCTCGACCCCGCAACCCAGGTGCTGCCGCTGCTCGGCTCGAAGGAGATCGTGTTCTCGCTCGTGCAGGCGGTGATCGACCCGGCCGGCGGCAAGGATCTCGTCCTCGTGACGGCGCCCGGCTACCCGATCGCCGAACGTGGGGCTCGATTCGTCGGCGGCGAGGTGCGACGCCTTCCGTTGCTCGAGGTGAGCGACTTCCTGCCGGATCTCGACGGGATCGACGACGCGACGTGGGATCGGGCGGCGATCCTGTGGCTGAACTACCCGAACAACCCGACGGGAGCGGTGGCGCCGCTCGAACTGTACCGCCGTGCCGTAGACCGGTGCCGCCGTCACGACGTGCTGCTCGCATCGGACGAGGCCTACAGCGAGATCTGGTTCGAGGGCGGACCTACCGCCTCGGCGTTGCAGGTCGGGGACCTGACGAACGTGCTCGCGATCAACTCGCTCAGCAAGCGTTCGTCGATGACGGGATACCGAAGCGCCTTCGCCGCTGGAGACCCCGAGTTGGTCGCCGCGCTGAAGCGGCTCCGCCCGAGCGTTGGGGTGACCCCGCAGGAGTTCGTGCAGTGGGCGTCGGTCGCCGCATGGAGCGACGAGTCGCACGTGCAGGACAACCGAGCGCGATACGCGGAGAAGCGCCGACTGTTCCTCGACATGTTCGAGCGCCACGGGGTCCGGGTCGCGGGAAGCATGGCGACCTTCTACCTCTGGGTCGCGGTGCCGGGCGATCGGCCCTCGCTGACCTGGGCGCTGGAGCTGCTGGAACGGGCAGGGATCGTCGTGGCACCCGGATCGTTCTTCGGGCCGGAAGGGGAGGGGTACGTTCGCATGGCGATGGTGCCGACCTCGACTGAGTGCCGGCGGGCCGCCGAGCGGCTCGACGGGGTGCTGAGCGAGGTGCGCGCGTGAGCCACCTCGACGCGCTGATCGGTCGCGTCGAGGCCAGCTGGGACTCGGCGACCGTCGATCCTGCCGCGCCGATCGACATCGAGGCGGTCGAGACGGTTGTCGGCATGCTCGACCGGGGTGAGGTGAGGGTCGCCGAACCCGATGGGGACGGCTGGCTCGTGCGAGAGTGGGCCAAGCAGGCGGTCTTGCTCTTCTTCCGGATCCGGGGTCTGGAGGTGACCGAGGCCGGCCCGTTCGAGTACCACGACAAGCTCCCGCTGAAGCATGGGTACGACGAGCTCGGCGTTCGGGTGGTTCCGCCGGCAACCGCCCGCTACGGATCGTTCCTCTCGCCGGGCGTGGTGCTGATGCCGAGCTACGTGAACATCGGGGCGTGGGTGGGCCCCAACGCGATGGTGGACACATGGGCCACGGTGGGCTCATGCGCCCAGATCGGCGCCGGCGTGCATCTGTCGGGCGGCGTCGGCATCGGCGGCGTGCTCGAACCGCTGCAGGCTGCGCCCGTCGTGATCGAGGACGGCGCGTTCATCGGGTCGCGGTGCATCGTCGTGGAGGGGGTCCGCGTCGGCGCCCGAGCCGTGCTCGGCGCGGGCGTGGTGGTCACGGGGAACACCCCGGTGATCGACGTCACGGGGCCCGAGCCGGTGGAACACCGGGGCGGGGTGCCGGCCGGGGCCGTCGTGATCCCGGGCAACCGAGCTCGGGAGTTCCCCGCCGGTCGTTACGGGTTGCCGTGCGGCCTCATCATCGGCCACAGGACCGAGTCGACGGGCGACAAGGTGCGTCTGAACGAGATGCTCCGCGACTTCGGCTCCTCGCTGGGGTGAGTCCGGGCATGAGCGCCTCCTCCGGTTCCGCGAGCCGCGCGAAGCGCCCGGTCGAGCGCCAGGTGCTCGAGTCGCCGTTGTCGGCCACGTGGCGGCCCGCCGTGCGCGAGAAGGCCGTGCTGGTGGGTGTGGGTCCGGGCATCGACGAAGGTGACCTCGACGAGCTCGCCGCGCTCGCGGACTCCGCGGGTGCGCAGGCGATGGATCGGGTGGTGCAGAGCCGGCATGAACCGGATCCCTCGACCTACATCGGGCGAGGCAAGCTCGAAGAGGTGCATGCGGCCGTGCACAGGCACGGCGCCGATTCGGTCATCCTCGACCAGGAGCTCACACCCGGTCAGCTGCGGTCGCTCGAGGAGCGCCTCGGCGTCAAGGTGATCGATCGAACCGCGCTGATCCTCGACATCTTCGCCCTGCACGCGCGGAGCCGGGAGGGCAAGGCGCAGGTCGAGCTCGCGCAGCTCAACTACCTGCTGCCACGCCTGCGTGGGTGGGGCGAGGCGATGAGCCGGGCGGGCGGCGGCGTCGGCACCAGGTTCGGCGGCGGCGAGACGAAGATGGAGGTGGACCGCCAGCACATCGGTCGGCGCATCGCCAAGCTCCGTCGGGAGCTGAAGGCCTTGGCGGGGACCCGGGCGACCAAGCGCTCCAGGCGCCAGGCGAGCGGCATCCCCCAGGCGGCGATCGCCGGCTACACGAACGCGGGCAAGTCCACGCTGCTGAACCGGCTCACGGGGGCCGACACGGTCGTGGCGGATCAGCTGTTCGCGACGCTCGACCCCACGGTGCGGAGGCTCAAGCTGCCCGGGGGGCGCCGGTGCACGATCAGCGACACGGTCGGGTTCGTGAGCAAGCTGCCCCACGACCTGGTCGAGGCGTTCCGCTCGACGCTCGAGGAGGTCACCCTCGCAGAGCTGGTCGTGCACGTCGCCGACGCGTCATCGCGCGACCTGGCCGACCAGATCGATGCTGTCCGCGGGGTGCTGGAGGACATCGGGGCCGGCTCGATCCCCGAGGTGCTCGTCCTCAACAAGATCGACGCGCTCGGCGGCTCGGAGCGGGCTCGAGCGGCGCGACGATATCCGGGATCAGTGCCGGTCTCTGCGTTGACCGGTGAGGGGATCGAAGGGCTGCTCGAGGTGCTCGAGGCGACCTTGCCGCACCCACCGGTCGCAGTCGAGCTCCTCGTCCCCTACGGGCGGGAAGACGTGACCGCGCTGCTCTACCGGGAGTCCGAGGTGCTGTCGACGACCCACGACGCAGAAGGAACCGTCGTGCAGGCTCGGGTGGGATTGCGCGAGCTCGCCACGGTGCGGCCGTTCGTTCGCCGGGAACGCCACTCGAGCTGATCCACGCGCCGGAGACCGGTGCCGCTCACTCCGGAGCTCCCGCCCTCCACAGGGCGTCGTCGCCCCAGGCACCCTCGATCACCCGGTCTGGGTCGTGACCGCCTTCCCGCGCTAGACGCAGGGCGAGGAGCTGCAGGCGCACCGTGAGCGGAAGCTGTGCGAGCAAGGCCGGGAGCGCCGCTGGTTCGCGCAGGGCGGTGACGCCGAGACCCTCCTGCATCGCGGCTGCGCCCACCCCAGCGACCAGCGGCTCGTCGGGCGGAGTGAGCGACAGCAGGTGGTCGCGGCGGTCGAGCGGCACGGCGGAGCCATGGAGCAGATACTCGACGTCGTAGCCCTCGGCCAGAACCCGAGCCGCCTCTCGGACCTTCAACGCGCCCTCTCGTGCCGTGATGGCGGCTGGACCCGCCCCCGTGATCATCAGGAGACGTTCCGGGCGGGGAACCGGCCCGACGCCGGCGTCGTCGATCGCGTCCTGGACCGCGGCCGGTATCACCTGCATGGCGTCGTCGGAGAGCTGTTCGGCGCCGAGCTCCTGGGCGATCAAGGCGAGCGCGACGACCGCCGTCGTGTAGCTCACGGTGTACGTCTCGCTGGTCTCCGGTTCCACGGTCTCGATCACTCGAGGGAAGTCGCTCCCTCGCTTGGTGATCGTCACGGTGTCCAGCCCTCCCGTGAACGCCAGCGCCCTCGCGGCCAGGGCGTACGAGGTCTCACCGGTGTGCGTGATGATGATCACCCCGTCCTTGGGACCGATCACCGGTGCCCGGGTCACGAACTGCATCGCCGGGACGGCGGTTGCGGCCCGTCCCGCTTCCATCAGCATCGCGACGCCGAGCTCGGCAGCGTGCAGGCTCGTGCCCGTACCGACCAGCCAGAGACGCCGAGCCCGGTGCAACCCTTCTGCAGCCTGACGCACCTGTGCTCGCACGCTGGGCGAGGTCATCATGTGCTCGATCGCCTCGGGCTGGGAGCGGATCTGCCGCTCCAGCGCCGTACTTCCTGTCGAGGTCATCTGGCCTCCTTCGGAGGTGGTCGCGGCCTCAGCCTAGACGAGCGAACGGCGGGGTCTGCCTGTCGCCGGTGCGCGCTCATACGCGGAACGCCGTAGGCAGGTTCCTCTCGAGACATCTATGGTGGGCGTACCGACCCGAAGGGAGGCTCGAGATGAGGCGAATCGCGTCGCTGTGCGTGGCATCGCTGGTCGGCTTGTTGACCGCCGTCGGCCCGATCGGTTCCACCGTCGCGACCGCCGGAGGTGGCGGAGGCGGGGCTCGTTGCACCATCACGGGCACGCCCGGGAACGACGTCCTGCGCGGAACGGGTGGCCGCAACGTGATCTGCGGTCTCGGCGGGAACGACGTGATCATCGCCGGACGAGGCAACGACATCGTGCGGGGCGGCCCCGGCAACGATCGCATCGAGGGTGGGCTCGGCAACGACATCCTCAAGGGAGGGGGCGGTCGGGATCGGATCTACGGAGGAACGGGCACGGACCGCCTCAAAGGCGGCCCCAAGAAGGATCTGCTGCAGGGGAACAAGGGCAACGACATGCTGTGGGGCGGCCCCGGTCATGACCTGGTGCTCGGGGGGCTGAACGAGGACGTGATGCGCGGCGGTCCCCAGGGCGACGCGATGCGAGGGGCGAAAGGGAACGACCGCATCTACGGCGGACCCGGCAAGGACAGGATCTCCGCAGGCCTGGGCGACGATCTCGCGATCGGTGGTCCCGACCGGGACCAGATCAGGGGTAGGGCCGGCGACGACAGGCTGAACGCGGTCGACGGCGCGCCCGGAGACCTCGTTCGGGGTCAGCCCGGGAACGACACGTGCACGGTCGATCCGGGGGACATCGTCAACACCTGCGAGCAGTGATGCGCGGCTAGGGCCGCACGGGCGGAGCCCGTCAGAGCTTCCTGAGCACGGCGACCACCTTGCCCAGGATGCGCCCGTCGGGCATCTCGAACGGGCTGAGCGCAGGGTTCTCGGGGATCAGCATCACGCGGGAGCCGTCGTGGCCGAGGCGCTTGACCGTCGCCTCGTCCTCGGCGGGCCCCGGCAGGAGGGCGGCGACGATGTCGCCGTCGCGCGCATGGTCCTGAGACCGGACGACGACCACGTCGCCGTCGAGGATGCCTGCCTCGATCATCGAGTCGCCGACCACGTTCAAGGCGAAGTGGTCGTGGTCGCCAGCGTAGCTGGCGGGCAGGGCCAGGTGCTCCTCGACGTTCTCGTCGGCGAGCACCGGCGAGCCAGCCGCGATGCGCCCGACCAGTGGCACCGTGACGGCGTCGGCGCGAGGTTCGGACAGCGTCATCGCGCGGGGCTTGGTCGGGTCCTTGTGCAACAGCCCCTTGCGCTCGAGGTTCGCGAGCTGTGCATGCACGCTCGATGACGACGTCAAGCCGACGGCTTCGCCGATCTCACGCACCGTCGGAGGGAAGCCGCGCTCTCGCACGGTCTCGGCGATGAACTCGAGGATCCGGTGCTGTCGCTGGGTGACTGCCGTCGTGTCGGACATGCTCGCTAGCCTCCCTCTGGGTGAGGACGACGCTAACAGCCGAGCGCGACGTGCGCAAACATATGTTCGGAAGTCGCCTTGACTTCGAACAAGCGTTCGGAGAGCATGGCGACATGCATCGAACGTACGTTCGCCGTCGGGTCGCGGCCCTCATCCTGGGCGTGGTCCTCGTGCTGGCCGTCAGCGGGCCTGTGGCCCGAGCGATCGGAGTCGTGCGCGACGAGCCGGCGTTGGTGTCGGCGCGGACCTACGTCGTGCGGCCGGGCGACTCGCTCTGGACGATCGCGACGACGATCGCACCCGCACAGGACCCACGCCGCGTGGTCCTCGAGCTCGATCGGGCGAACCCTGGCTCGACCGAGGGGCTCGTGCCCGGACAGGTGCTGTCCATCCCCGGGTCCGACTGAGGCCTGCTCGATCGTGCGCGAACCTTGCAGCAGATCCACGTTGACGATGGGTGACTCCGTCGGTACGGTTCGCGCGGCCACAACATCTTGTGGCGTTCTGCACGATGCGATGCCCCTGGTGCGATGCGGACGACGACCGCGTCGTCGACTCCCGGCCCGCCGAAGGCGGCGCGGCCATCCGCCGGCGACGCGAATGCGCTGCGTGCTCTCGCCGGTACACGACCTTCGAGCGTATCGAAGACGTAGGTCTCGTCGTGGTGAAGCGCGACGGCACGCGGGAACCGTTCGACCGCGACAAGCTCGCGACCAGCATCGGCAAGGCGCTCACCGATCGACCGGTCACCGCGGCGGAGGTCGGGATCATGGTCGATCGCATCCAGGGGCGGCTCCGGCGCCGGGGCCCCGAGGTGGCCTCGAGCGCCGTCGGTCAGGAGGTCCTCGCCGCACTCCGACGCGCCGATGAGGTCGCGTACCTGCGATTCGCGTCGGTCTACAAGGAGTTCGAGGGGGTCGCCGACTTCGAGCGAGAGCTGGACTCGCTGCAGAAGAAGGAGCCCGCGAAGCGGCGCCGAGCCACCTGAGTCGACGGACGTTACCGCTCGAGGCTGGGATACTAGATGTTGTGTCCTGTGAGAAATCTTGGCACATCATGTTGACGCCGGGGTCGAGGCGGTTCACAATCACCGAGCGGTAATCACATGGGTGTGGTTTTCCCCGGAGCATCCACAGGTATTTCCACAGGCGGTCACACTGCCGAGGTGAGGGAGGGTTTGCCGGTGGCGACGAAAGAGGGCGACGTCGAGGTCATCCGTGAAGGGTTGACCTTCTCGCGGTACTTCACGACCGAGGGCACACACCCGTTCGACGAGGTCGACTGGGAGATCCGCGACGCGGTGATCCCGAACTACAAGGAGGGTGGCAACGCCTTCGAGCAGCGCGACGTCGAGTTCCCCGCGTCGTGGTCGCAGAACGCCACCAACATCGTCGCCCAGAAGTACTTCCGCGGCCCCCTCGGCACTCCCCAGCGTGAGTCCAGCGTCCGCCAGCTCGCCGGACGCGTCGTCGACACGATCACCCGGTGGGGCAAGAAGAACGGCTACTTCGCCACCGACGGCGACGCGCAGGTGTTCGCCGAGGAGCTCACGCACCTGATCGTGACGCAGAAGGCGGCCTTCAACTCGCCCGTCTGGTTCAACGTCGGCGTGCCCGACACGCCCCAGCAGTGCTCGGCCTGCTTCATCCTTTCGGTCGACGACCACATGTCGTCGATCCTCAACTGGTACGTGGAGGAAGGCACGATCTTCAAGGGCGGGTCCGGCTCGGGCATCAACCTGTCGAAGATCCGCTCCTCGAAGGAGCCGCTCGCGGGCGGTGGCACGGCGAGTGGACCGGTGAGCTTCATGCGCGGCGCCGACGCGAGCGCCGGCACGATCAAGTCGGGCGGCAAGACGCGCCGCGCGGCGAAGATGGTGATCCTCGACGTCGACCATCCCGACGTCGAGGACTTCATCTGGTGCAAGGCCCACGAGGAGCAGAAGGCTCGCGCGCTCCGCGACGCCGGATTCGACATGGACCTCGACGGCAGGGACAGCTACTCGGTCCAGTACCAGAACGCCAACAACTCCGTCCGCGTCACCGACGAGTTCATGCGTGCGTACGAGCAGGACCAGGACTGGAAGTTGAAGGCCGTCACCACCGACGAGACCGTGAGCACGGTGCGCGCTCGCGAGTTGATGCGACAGATCGCCGACGCCGCCTGGCAGTGCGCCGATCCCGGCATGCAGTACGACACGACGATCAACGAATGGCACACGTGTCCTGCGTCGGGGCGCATCAACGGTTCGAACCCGTGCTCGGAGTACATGCACCTCGACGACTCCGCGTGCAACCTCGCGTCGTTGAACCTGCTCACGTTCCTCGGCGACGACGGGTCCTTCGACGTGGCGAGCTTCAAGCGCGCGGTCGAGATCGTGTTCACCGCACAGGAGATCGTCGTGGGGGAGTCCGACTACCCGACGGAGAAGATCGGCGAGAACGCGCGAGCGTACCGACAGCTCGGCCTGGGGTACGCGAATCTCGGCGCCTTGCTCATGGCGCGCGGCCTTCCCTATGACTCCGACGCCGGTCGGGCGTGGGCCGGCTCGATCACGGCGATCATGACCGGGCAGGCATACCGCACGAGCGCCCGGATCGCCGAGGTGATGGGTCCGTTCGAAGGGTACGGGCCCAATGCCGACGCGATGATCCGAGTCATGAAGAAGCATCGTGCGGCGGCCGACGAGATCGACGGTGATCTCGTTCCCGAGGCGATGCTGTCGGCGGCGAAGCAGTCGTGGGACGAGGCGGTGGCGCTCGGCGAGACGCACGGCTACCGCAACGCTCAGGCCTCGGTGCTGGCCCCGACCGGCACGATCGGGTTGATGATGGACTGCGACACGACGGGCATCGAGCCCGAGCTCGCGCTCGTCAAGACGAAGAAGCTGGTCGGCGGCGGCACGATGCAGTTCGTGAACCAGACGGTTCCTCGGGCGCTCGAGAAGCTCGGGTACGACGAGGAAGAGATCGACGACATCGTGGGGTTCATCGCCGAGCACAACTCGGTCGTCGACGGGCCGCACCTGAAGGCCGAGCACTATCAGGTCTTCGACACCGCGATGGGCGCGCAGCCGATCCACTACATGGGCCACGTGCGCATGATGGCCGCCGCTCAGCCGTTCATCTCGGGTGCGATCTCCAAGACGGTGAACATGCCGGAAGAGGCCTCGGTCGAAGAGGTCGAACAGCTCTTCATCGAGAGCTGGAAGCTCGGCCTGAAGGCCGTGGCGATCTATCGCGACAACTGCAAGGTCGCGCAGCCGCTGTCGGCTGACAAGAAGCGGGCCGCAC
Source organism: Actinomycetota bacterium (assembly GCA_035711865.1). GTDB lineage: Bacteria > Actinomycetota > UBA4738 > UBA4738 > HRBIN12 > JAOUEA01. The sequence continues at coordinate 2,046 of DASTBT010000108.1, read as the reverse complement.
ATGTCCCCGAACCCTCGGAGCTCGCTCACCCCGTTCGCAAGCGTCTGCCGATGTCGCGTCCGTCGACGACGACCTCGTTCCAGGTGGGCGACGCCGAGGGCTACATCACCGCCGGTTCCTACCCCGACGACGGGCTGGGTGAGATCTTCCTGAAGACGTCGAAGCAGGGGTCCACGCTGGCGGGAGTCATGGACGCGTTCGCGATTGCGGTCTCGATCGGGCTGCAGTACGGCGTGCCGCTCGAGACCTACGTCTCGAAGTTCATCAACACGAAGTTCGAGCCGAGCGGCATGACGAACGACCCCGACATCCGTTTCGCCTCGTCGATGATCGATTACGTGTTCCGCCGCCTCGCACTCGACTACCTCCCACCCGAGACACGAGAGGGCCTCGGCATCAAGACGATCGCCGAGCGCACCGAGACCGCGCAGGCCGAGGTCTCGGGAACGACGGAACCACCCGCGCTGGAGGAGTCGGCAGCCCCGCCGCGAACCATAGAGCTGGGAGAGAGGCCCACGGCCAAGGTGCTCGACGCGCCGCTCTGCTACCAGTGCGGCTCGAAGATGCAACCGTCCGGTTCGTGCTACGTCTGCACGAGCTGTGGCTCGACGAGCGGTTGCTCGTAGGTCGCAGCGCGCCGAGGTCCGGTCGACGCACGCTCACCGATCGACGTCGCCGGTCGGTAGCCTGAGGCGATGAGTGACGGCGGGGGAGCACGGCTCGAGGGGTTGCACCATGTGCAGTTGGCGATGCCTCCGGGGGAGGAGGACGCGGCCGTGCGCTTCTACGGCGCGATCCTCGGGCTCACCCAGGTGCCGAAGCCACCCGACCTCGCTCCTCGTGGTGGGGTGTGGTTCCGCGACCAGGGCCTCGAGGTCCACCTGGGCATCGAGGAGCCCTTCACCCCGGCCGTGAAAGCGCACCCGGCGTTCCTGGTGCGCGACCTCGAGACGCTGCGTGAGCGCATCCAGGCTGCGGGGTATCGCGTGACCGACGACGTGCCGCTCGAGGGATACCATCGCTGTCACGTTCGCGATCCCTTCGGCAACCGGATCGAGCTGGTGGAGCCGAAGGCCTGATGGAGATCCCGTTCCGTCGTCTCGACCCGAACGCGGCGTTGCCGCAAGCTCAGCACCCCGGCGACGCCGGGCTCGACCTGCGGGCCAACGCCGACGTCGAGGTGCTGCCTGGCGAGCGCGCGATGATCGCGACCGGCGTCGCCGTCGCGATCCCCGACGGGCACGCCGGGCTGGTGCTGCCGAGATCGGGGCTCGCCTCGAAGCACGGGCTCACCCTCGCGAACTCCCCGGGGCTGATCGACGCCGGGTACAGGGGCGAGGTGGTCGTCGCGGCTGTGAACCTCGACCGCACCGAGTCCGTGAAGCTGGCTCGGGGAGACCGCATCGCCCAGCTCGTGGTCGTGGCGATCCCCCACGTCGAGCCCGCATGGGCCGACGAGCTGCCCGCATCAGCCCGAGGCGCGGACGGGTTCGGCTCGACCGGCACGTCGTGACAGCCGCCCCGGATCCAGCCTCCGGTTGAAGCTGCTGAGAGCCAGGGTTAGCATTGACCCACACCACGCGGACGTGGCTCAGTTGGTAGAGCACCACCTTGCCAAGGTGGGGGTCGCGGGTTCGAATCCCGTCGTCCGCTCTGAAGATGCGCAGGTCAGGGCTGACAGGCCCCCTTCACGTTCCTGGCCTAGCCGCGGGGTGGGCGCGCCTCCTTGCTGTCCACTCCTTCGGTCGGGGCCGCTCATGGCCGAGGCATCCGATGAGGTCACAGGATCGGGAGCAGCGGCCGGAGACGACCGACAGACCTCAAAGCTTCAGATGAGGGCTGGACCAGGCACACAGGTAGTCCATGACAGAGGCGACTACTTCGTCGTCGTCTTCACGATTGGAGGCGCTCAGCCGCTTCCTCCCGACTTGCCGATCAGCGCCTCGAACGACGGATCGTCGCGGATCGCATCGAAGTCGGGGTCCTGACGTGCATCGGCGCGATGCTTCTCCGACGCCCCGACCGCACGTCGCAGATGCTCGATCG
>DASTBT010000107.1:0-30598 GCA_035711865.1 Actinomycetota bacterium | reverse complement strand
GGAACGTGCTCACCGTGATGCCTTCGGTCGCCGCTCTCACGAGCGCCTCGGCCCGGGCCACGACCTCGGGTACGAACACGAGGTCGCTCGAGACCCGGACGGCGAGGCCGGCGGCGACCGCGGCATCGATCACGCCGCGACCGACGCCTGCCCGTTCGAGCTCGGAGATCGTGGGTGGGGCCGCGGTGTTCTCCCCGCCGATCGCCGCGAGCAACCGCTGCACGTCGACATCGTCCGCGTCGAACGAGACCCTGTGCCCGGCCAGCCGGAGCAGGCCCGCTTCCCGCTCGATCGTGCCCGCATCGATCATCGCGCCGATCGCCGCGTCCACGAGCTCGGGCTCGGTCGGCGCGCCGGCGGTGCGGAGCCGCTCGGCGACGACGCCGCGGATCTCGCCGGCGGGCGCACCCGGCGCGAGCGGTTCGCGGTCGTGGAAGCCGGCGAGAGCCGCGGAGACCGCTCGCTCCCACGCAGCGCGGAGCTCCGGGTCCACGGCCCAAGCTCCGACGATCGCGGACCCCGGGGCCTCGGTGCCGACGAGCCGAGGGACGTCCGCGGCGGAGATCGCGCCTCGCTCCCGGACGAGCAGCGTGGCCAGCTCTTCTGGGGGCGCGGCGAGCCGCGCCGCCAGCCTCGGCGCTGCCAAGGTGGCCTTCCCGGGGGCGATGTCGAGCACCGGCCCGCCGGCGACCGTGGCTCGCCGGCCCGCCTCCCGTAGGACGACGCGGTCGCCGACGGCCAGCACGAGCCGGCCCGCCGTGCGGAGCCGAGCGAAGACCCGACCGTCCGGTTCCAGGCGAGTTCCGTCGAGGAACCGCACCCGTGCGTCGGACTCCGCGGCGCCGGCGTAGACCTTGAACGCGCCACGCGCCGTGAGTGACTTCGCGAGCCCCCGCACGGCGCGCAGTTCGACGTCGAACGTCGACGTCGGGGCCCACTCGCCGGGACGTGTGATCACATCGCCGCGGCCGAGATCGTCCCGTTCGGCCCCCACCAGGTTGACCGCGACTCGGGCGATCGGGCAGGCTCGGTCCTCCCGCCGGCGATGGGTCTGCAGCGAGCGGATCCGAACCCGGCGATCGCCGGGTTCGATCGACACCTCGTCACCGACGGTGAGGCACTCACCGGTCAGCGTTCCGGTCGTCACGGTTCCCGCGCCTTTGATGGTGAACACGCGGTCGACGAACAGCCGTGGGAACGACGGGTGGGGGAAGGGCGCCCGGTCGATCATCGCGTCGAGGGCGGTGCGGAGGTCGTCGATGCCCTCACCGGTCAGCGACGACACCTGCACGATCGGCGCGCCCTCGAGCATCGTGCCGTCGAGGCGATCGAGGATCTCCTGCTCCGCGAGGCCGATCGTCTCCAGGTCGACGAGATCGCACTTCGTCAGGGCGATCACGCCGCTCGTGACGCCCAGCACGTCGAGGATCTCGAGGTGCTCCTCGGACTGCGGCTTCCACCCCTCGTCCGCGGCGACGACGAACATGACGAGCGGCGCGGGGCCGACGCCGGCGAGCATGTTCCGGATGAACCGCTCGTGGCCCGGCACGTCGACGAACCCGACCTCCCGGCCGCTCGGCAGCTCGCACCAGGCGTACCCGAGGTCGATCGTGAGTCCCCGGCGCTTCTCCTCGGCCCATCGATCGGGGTCGATGCCGGTCAGCCTCACGATCAGCGACGACTTCCCGTGGTCGACGTGTCCGGCCGTCGCGACCACGCGGTGAGCGACTCGGTCTCCGTCAGGCACCTCAGTCCTCGTCGTCGAGATCGTCGCCTTCCATGGCGTACGAGATCGCGCGCGCCAGGTCCGGCACCTGGTCGTCGGAGACCGTCCTCAGATCGAGCAGAACGTGGTCGCGCTCGACACGGCAGAAGACGCTGGGACGTCCGACGCGCAGGCGCGCGGCGAACGCCGGCGGGTCTGGGACGGTGACGCGCACTCCCCACGACGGAAGGTCGGCACCCGGCATCGAGCCACCGCCGACGACGGATCGACATCGGTGCACGTGTGCGTGCTCGAGGTCTCCGCCGAGCATCTCGTTGAGGCATCGCGCGCGCTGCTGCACGGATGCCGCGGATTCGCGCAGCATGCGCACGACCGGGATCTCGTCGGTGGCACCACGGGCATGCATCGCCAGCACCTGCTCGAGGGCTGCGACCTGCATCTTGTCGACCCTCACCGCTCGTGCGACGGGGTGGCGCCGCAGCCGCGCGAGGAGATCGTCTCGGCCGACGATCGATCCCGCTTGCGGACCGCCGAGCAGCTTGTCGCCGGAGAACGTCACCAGGTCGGCCCCGTCGGCGAGCGCTTCGTTGACGGACGGCTCGCCGGCCGGCATGCCGGGCGTGTGCCGCAGCGATCCCGAGCCCACGTCGTAGAGGAAGGGCACGTCGTGGCGGTGCGCCAGCTTCGCGAGCTCCGCCGCGGAGGCCGACGCCGTGAAGCCGACGACGCGGTAGTTGCTGGGGTGCACCTTCAGCACGACCGCCACGCGGTCGGTCATCGCCGATCGATAGTCCGCGACCCGCGTCCGGTTCGTAGTGCCGACCTCGACGAGCTTTGCCCCCGACGCGGCCACGATGTCGGGGATCCTGAATTCCCCGCCGATCTCGATCAGCTCGCCCCGGGAGACCAGCACCTGTTTGCCTTTGGCGAGCGCCGCGAGGCTCAACAGGAGCGCCGCGGCACAATTGTTCACGACGAGAGCGTCCTCAGCCCCGGTGAGCGCGAGCAACATCGCCTCGGCGCGCGAGGAGCGCCTCCCGCGTTCGCCCGATCGCCGGTCGACCTCGAGGTCGCCGTACCCCGCGGCAAGAGCCGCTGCTGCGGCGGCACTGGCGGGCATGGGAGCCCTGCCGAGGTTCGTGTGCAGCACCACCCCGGTCGCGTTGATCACGGGGGTGAGCCCGGTGACGGTGTGCGACGCACGTTCGAGCGCGCGCGCCAGGATCTCATCGTCTGCGGGCCGCTCGGCGCCCCGCGTCACGCTGCTGCGGACCTCGGAGAGCACTTCGGCCACGGTGCGCTTGACGACCGGACGTCCGAGCGAGGCGGCCGCGCGTTTCCCCGGTTCGGAACGGAGCAGGGCGTCGACCGAAGGGAGCGATCGACGCGGGTCGGCGGTCATGGCCCGCCAGTCTATGGCTGCACCGGAGGAGGGGCAGGCCCGGCCGGATCGCGGTTGCCTTCCGTTCCGTGGCCCGGTCGCTTACCATCGCTCAACCGTGGAGGAACCCGGAGGGCTCGTGATGCGAGGTGTTCGAAGGCAGCTGTGGATCGGCGTCGTGGCATGCTTCGCGGTCACCGTGAGCGCCGGGCTCGCTGCAGCGCAGTCGCCATCGCCGTCTGCCGAGGCGCCCGTCACGCTTACGATCGGGGTGACCGGCGACCTGAACTCCGCGAACCCGCTGCAGCAGATCGACACGACCGAAGCCTTCCTGACCGGGCTCCTCTACGATTTCGTCCTGCGTCTGGGGCAAGCCGACTACGCGGTCGAGCCCGAGATGCTGACCGAGGTCCCGACGGTCGAGAACGGCGGCATCTCCGAGGACGGCCTGACGTGGACCTTCCACTTCCGCGACGACCTCACGTGGAGCGACGGCGAGCCCGTGACCGCCCAGGACTTCAAGTGGACCGCCGACTACATCATCGAGAACAAGGTCAGCTCCTACATCGACGGGTACCGCTTCACCGAGAGCATCAAGGCCCCCGACGACCACACGATCGTCTGGACGACGACGCGACCGTCGTTAGCACCTGGGTGGCCCGGCTACAGCATCGTGTTGCCCTCCCACATCTGGGGCCAGCTGTCGGACAAGGAGATCAAGGACTTCCGCAACTTCCCGAATACGGTCTCGAGCGGCCCCTTCGAGCTCGTGGACTGGGAGCCTGGCGAGTTCTGGCGCGTCGAGGCCCGCGACGACTACTGGCAGGGCACGCCGAACGTCGACGAGATCGTGTTCCGCGTCTACAACTCCGAGGAGTCGGTCGTGCAGGCCCTGATCAAGGGCGAGATCGATTCCACCACGGTTGCCACGCCGAACCTGTTCGAGACCGTGCGAGACGCCCCCGGCGTGGGCGCCGCGGTGACGAGCGCAGAGGCATTCCACCAGATGTCCTTCAACCTCGCCGACGACCCCTCGAGCACGGCGCACCCCGCGGTGCTCGATCCCGTCGTCCGTCAGGCCGTGTCGTGGGCGATTGACAAGCCGACGCTGGTCGATCGCGTGCTGCGTGGCTACGGCTTGCCCGGGACCACCCCGATCGTTCCCCTGTACGACCAGTGGCACTGGGAGCCTCCCGACGATGTCGCGATCGGGTTCGACCCGGCCGAGGCGGGCCGGCTGCTCGACGACGCGGGCTACGTCGACACCGACAACGACGGGGTTCGAGAGATGCCCGGCGGCGGCGACCCGCTCGAGTGGCGTCTGTTCCTGGCGACCACCGATCCGGCCGCGATCAAGGCTGCGCCGTTCATCCAGGGATGGTTGCGCGATGTCGGGATCGGCGTGTCGACCAAGACGATGACCGACGCCAAGCTGTTCGACCAATGGTACGGGTTCGACTGGGACCTGATCATCTACTCGTGGGGCACCGGGCCCGACCCCGATTTCCTGCTCTCGAGCTTCACGACCGACCAGTGTGGGTTCTGGAGCGATACGTGCTACTCGAATCCCGAGTACGACGACCTGTACCGGGAGCAGCAGACGGAGCTCGACGAGACCGAGCGAGAGGCCACCGTCGATCGGATGCAGCAGATCCTCTACGAGGACACGCCGGAGATCGTGCTCTGGTACCCCAACTCCTTCGAGGCGTGGCGCGCCGATCGGTGGGAGGGGCTCCTGCGCTGGCCGGAGCCCGACGGGATCGTCCTGTGGGGGAACACGTACTCGGTGATGAACATGCGGCCGGTCGTCGACGCGCCCACCGCGGCAGACTCCGACAGCGGCCTTCCGGCCGCGGTGTGGATCGGTGGCATCCTCCTCCTGGTCGTGGTCGTGGGAGCCGTCGTGATCGTGCGCCGGCGACGCGACGAGCACTACGCCGCCTGAGGCCGGGCGCGTCGATGGGTGAGTGGCGATACGTCGCCCGCAAGCTCCTGCAGGCGGGCGTCACGTTGCTCTTCATCCTCACGGTGAACTTCTTCCTCTTCCGGGTGATGCCCAGCGACCCGGTGCGCCTGCTCACCCGGCAGCGGGGCGTGCAGCTGACGCCCGAGGCTCAGGCCGCGCTGTCCAGCGAGCTCGGCCTGGATCGCCCCATCCCTTCCCAGTACCTGCAGTACCTGGTCGACACCGTTCGGCTCGACTTCGGGAACTCGTTCATCTATCCGGGTCAGTCGGTGGTCTCGGTCTTCCTGCGGTACATGTGGCCCACCGTGCTGCTCGTCGGCACCGCGACGGTGCTGATGATCGTGATCGGGCTCTATCTGGGCATCCGGGGCGGGTGGAAGCGAGGCCGCCCCCTCGACGTCGGCTCGATGGGCTTCTCGCTGCTGTTCTACTCGATGCCCGACTTCTGGCTCGCGATGATCCTGTTGATCCTCTTCTCGACGGCGCTCGGATGGTTCCCCTCGGGCGGGTTCGAGACCCCCGACTCCGATCTGACGGGCTTGAGTCGGGTGCTGGACGTCGCGAACCACATGTTCCTGCCGGTGCTGACGCTCACGCTGGGGTACATCGGCGAGTACTACCTGGTGATGCGATCGTCGCTGCTGGACGTGCTCGGCGAGGACTACATCACGACGATCCGCGCGAAGGGCGTCCGCGAGGATCGAGTCCTGTGGCGTCACGCGGTCCGCAACGCGATGTTGCCGTCGATCTCGTTGATCGCGCTGTCGTTCGGCTTCGTGCTCGCGGGGGCGATCACGGTCGAGCTCGTGTTCTCCTACCCGGGTCTCGGACTGCTCGCGATCCAGGCGATCGACTACCAGGATTTCCTGCTGCTGCAGGCCCTGTTCCTCTTCGCGAGCCTCGCCGTGCTCGTATCGAACCTCGTCGCCGACCTCGTCTACAGCTGGGTCGATCCGCGGGTGCGAGAGGCCTGATGGCGGACGACGCGCTCGCGGCGAAGACCCGATCCCCGAGGGCGGTGGTCTGGGCTCGCCGTCGCCTGTCCGCCGGTCGGTTCTGGGCCACCTACCGACGCAGCGTCATGGGCATCGTCGGCCTGGCGATCCTCGTCGTGTTCGTGCTGGTCGCCCTGCTCGCGCCGGTGCTCGTCAGCAGCGATCAGCTCGATGTCACGAAGGCCACGGGACCGATCCTCGAGGGACCGTCGTGGGCCTACCCGATGGGCACCGACGACGCCGGACGCTCCGTGCTGGCCCTCGTCGTGTGGGGTTCGCGGGTGTCGCTGGCGATCGGCCTGCTCGCCGCCGCCGTCTCGATGGTCGTGGGCGCGGCGGTCGGCATCATCGCCGGGTTCCGAGGAGGACGGTGGGACGCGGCGTTGATGCGGTTCACCGACTGGTTCCTGGTGTTGCCCGGCCTGCCGCTCGCGATCGTGCTCGCCGCGATCCTCGGGCAGTCGATGTTCATCATCGTGATGGTGATCGGTCTCACCTCGTGGCCCTGGACCGCTCGGATCGTGCGGAGCCAGGCGCTGTCGGTCCGCGAGCGGGCCTACGTCGAGCGGGCACGCGGGCTGGGCGCCCGTGACCCGCAACTGATCCTGAAGCACGTGCTCCCGAACCTGTTCCCGGTGATCTTCGCGAACACGATCCTTTCGATCGCGGCGGCGATCCTGGCGGAATCGGCGCTGTCGTTCATCGGCCTCGGCGATCCGCTCCGGGTCTCGTGGGGCGCGACCCTGGAGCTCGCGTTCGCCGCCGGAGCGCCGACGATCGGCGCCTGGTGGTGGATAGGCTTCCCGGGCGCCTGCATCGTGCTCGTCGTGCTCGCGTTCACGATGTGCGGGAACGCGCTCGAGGAGATCCTGAACCCGAGGCTGCGCCAGCGATGAGCGTGCTGGAGGTCTCGGGCCTCTCGGTGTCCTACATCACCCGCGAGGGGCCGGTCCCCGCGGTGCGCGGTGTGTCGTTCGGGATCGATCGCGGTCAGGTGCTGGGCCTGGCGGGCGAGTCCGGCTGCGGGAAGTCGACGATCGGCCTCGGCTTGCTGCGGCTGCTCCCGCCCGGCACCCAGATGTCGGGGCGGGTGGTGTTGAACGGTGCCGACGTGCTCGCGATGGCGCCGAGCCAGCTCGGCGCCGTCCGCTGGACACAGGCTTCGGTCGTCTTCCAGGGGGCCCAGCATGCGCTCGACCCGGTGATCCGCGTCGGGGACCAGATCGAGGAAGCGATCCTCGCGCACCGGCCGGCGACGCGGCGGGAGACGAGGGCTCGCACTGCCGAGCTCCTCGAGCTCGTCGGGCTCCCCGCCCGCCGCGCGCGCGACTTCCCCAACGAGTTCTCGGGGGGACAGAAGCAGCGTGTGATGATCGCGATGGCGCTCGCATGCGACCCCGACCTGGTGATCGCCGACGAACCGACCACCGCGCTCGACGTCATGGTGCAGGCCCAGGTGCTCCGACTGTTGAAGAACCTGCAGATGGAGCTCGGGCTCTCGATGCTGTTCATCACCCACGATCTCTCGGTGCTGGCCCAGGTGGCCGATCGGCTCGCGGTGATGTACGCGGGCCGCATCGTCGAGGAGGGTCCCGCCGACGAGGTGTTCGGTTCGCCCGCGCACCCGTACACGGCCGCCCTCGCCGACGCCTTCCCGAGGATCGGCGACGAAGCGTTCGTGCAATCGCCCGGAGGGCTCGATGGCGATCCGCCCGACCCGCGCGAGCTGCCCTCGGGCTGCAGCTTCCACCCTCGGTGCCCACGGGTGATGGATCGCTGCCGAACGATCGAGCCGCCCTCGTTCCCGGCGGGGACCGGCCGACGCGCCGAGTGCCTGCTGCTCGAGGAAGGGGCACCGGAGGCGATGCCGACGTGACCGCGATCCTGCCCGCTCCGGATCGGAGCGAGGTCTCCGGCCCGCTCTTGCGGGTCGACGATCTGCACGTGACGTTCGCGGGCAGGCATCGCGTGTTCGAGCGACACGCCGAGCAGGCCCCGGCCCGAGCCGTCGACGGCGTGAGCTTGGAGATCGGTGAAGGCGAGGTCGTCGCCCTCGCCGGCGAGTCGGGTTGCGGCAAGACGACGCTGGCGCGCGCGATCATGGGGTTCGTGCGCCCCGAGCGCGGCACGATCGAGTTCCGGGGGAAGCCGCTCGCTAAGAACCTGCGCGGGTACCGGCGAGAGGTGCAGATGGTCTACCAGGATCCGACCGGCGCCCTGAACCCCCGGCAGACGGTGTACGACTCGGTCGCCGAGGGACTGCGCATCCACAAGGTCCCGGGCGACGAGGCCGAGCTGGTCGACCGGGCGCTGGCGCGTGCTGGCCTGCGCCCCCCCGAGCGGTTCCTCCTGCGGTTCCCCCACGAGCTGTCGGGCGGACAGCGTCAGCGCGTCGTCATCGCGGGGGCGCTCGCGCTCGAGCCGCGGGTGATCGTCGCCGACGAGCCGGTCTCGAACCTCGACGCCTCGGTCCGGGGCGAGATCCTCCGTCTGCTGTTGCAGCTCCGCCGCGACGCTCGCATCAGCATCCTGATCGTCACCCACGACCTGGCACTGGCCTGGTCGGTCGCCGACCGGGTTGCGGTGATGTACCTCGGGCGCATCGTGGAGGTCGGCCCCACCCGTGACGTGTTGCTCGAGCCGCGACATCCGTACACCCGGGCGCTGCTCGACGTCGTGCCCGACGCCCAGGATGCCGGAGCGCTCGACCGACCGCTGCTGACGGGCGAGCCGCCCGATCCGACGCGCATCCCCGAGGCGTGCCGGTTCCACCCCCGATGCCCCGCGTTGGCCGATGGACGCGCCGCGGCAGCGGGCGTCGAGGAAGCGTGCCGATCCGACGACCCCCGGCTCGAGCCGATCGTGCCGGGTCACCTCGCCGCGTGCCATCTCGCGCACCGTCGGCCGGCCGGGTTCCGCGTACCATAGGCGCGATGGCCGACATCAGGGAGCGCCCCGCCTTCCAGTCCTCCGAGGTCACGAGCATGATCCGGGGCGGCGGGCTCGACGTCGAGATCGCCGACGACACGATGGCGACCGAGGACATGATCCTCAACATCGGGCCGCAACACCCCTCGACGCACGGCGTGCTCCGAGTGGTGCTGCAGCTCGACGGCGAGGTGATCGTGCGCGCGGAGCCGGTGATCGGCTACATGCACCGGGCCGCCGAGAAACTCGCGGAGTTCCGCGACGCCTCGCAGACGATGGTGTTGATGAACCGTCACGACTGGCTGAGCGCATTCAACAACGAGCTGGGGTTCGTGATCGCCGTCGAGCGGCTCGCCGGCATCGAGGTGCCCGAGCGGGCGCAGTGGATCCGCACGATGTTCGCCGAATGGAACCGCATCCTGAACCACCTGATGTTCTCGGGCTCATATCCGTTGGAGCTCGGCGCGATGACGCCGATCTTCTACGCTTTCCGAGAGCGCGAGATGATCCAGGATCTGATGGAGAGCGCCACCGGCGCGCGCATGCATCACTCCTACTGCCGCGTCGGCGGGCTCAAGGACGACCTGCCGGCCGGGTTCCTCGAACGTTCGGTCGACGTGCTCGCCGCGGTACGGGGCTCGATCCGCGAGTTCGAGTCGTTGATCATGGGCAACGAGATCATCTTCGCCCGGACCCGCAACATCGGGGTGCTGCCGGCGGAGACGGCGGTCGCGTACGGCACGAGTGGACCGGTGCTGCACGCGAGCGGCGTTCCGATGGATCCCCGCAAGGACGAGCCGTACGAGAAGTACGCCGAGGTCGAGTTCGAGGTGCCCGTCGGGCAGACCGGTGACAGCTACGACCGCTTGATGGTGCTCGTCGAGCGCATGAAGCAGAGCTGCAACATCATCGAGCAGTGCATGGACAAGCTGCCGCCCGGGGAGTACCGGGCGCCGAAGTTGCCGAAGACGCTGAAGCTCGACGGCGAGGTGTACGTGCGCACCGAGAACCCGCTGGGCATGATGGGCTACTACCTCGTCGGCGACGGTGAGAAGCAGCCGTACCGGTTGAAGATGCGCACCCCGTCGTTCTCGAACGTGAGCGTGATACCGGCGCTGCTGCCCGGCACCCAGCTTCCCGACCTGATCTCGATCCTCGGTTCGATCTTCTTCGTGGTCGGCGACGTCGACCGCTAGTCCACAACGGACTAGTGACCCCGCCCCCGGCACCATCGCTCGCCGAGGCCCTGGAGCGGGCGAGGGCCGTGGCGGACGACGTGCTGTTTCCGAGGGCCCAGGAGACCGATCAGGCGCCGACGGTCCCCGCCGAGAACCTCCGGGCGCTCCGAGACGCGGGCCTGCTCGGACTGCACGGCCCGGTCGACGTGCCGGGCGGGATCGGGGCCGAACACGCCGCCGCCCTGCCGGTGCTCGAGGCGGTCGCCGGTGGGTGCGGCGCGACCTCGTTCGTGTGGGCGCAGCACCACGGGGCGGTCAGGCGCGTTCGCGCGGGCGACGGCCCGGCATGCGCGACGTGGATGCCGCGACTGTGTGACGGCTCGACGCTGGCCGGCATCGGGTTCGCCTACCTGCGACGCCCGGGGCCGCCCGCCGTGCGTGCCGAGCGCACCTCGAACGGGTGGCGCATCGATGGAGAAGCCCCCTGGATCACCGGCTGGGGCCTGATCGATGTGCTGATCGTGATGGCTCGGTCGGCGGACGGTTCGGTCGTGACCGCGGCGGTCGATCGTCCAGGGGAACGGCGTGAGCTGCACGCCGGCGATCCGCAGGCGCTCGCGGTCATGGGCGCGACCCGCACGGTGCCGCTCGCGTTCGACGGGCTCGAGGTGGGTGACGCCGACGTGGTCGGTGTGCTCGATCACGCAGGCTGGGATCGGCGAGACCGGCTAGGCTCCTCGATGCCGGCGTCGGCGCCGCTGGGCATCGCCGGCCGGGCGATCGGCCTGCTCGCCGAACGGGCCTCGGCGCCGTACGTCGGCGACGCGGCCTCCGCTCTGAGCGCGATGTTGGCGGACCGGCGTCGCGTCGCCGACGAGGTGGCACGATCCGTGATGGCCTCGGCGTCCGCCGCCGATGCCGAGTTCGAGGAGGCGATCGCGGAAGGCGCACGCGAGCGCGACCGAGGGTTGGATCTCGCGCGCCGCGCGACCGACGCGCTCGTCGCCGCCAGCGGCGGAGGTGCGATCTCGCTCTCGCATCCGGCACAGCGGCTGAGCCGCGAGGCGACGTTCTTCCTGATCCAGGCTCAGACCGGCGATCTGCGGCGAGCGACCTTGCACCGCATCGTCGCGGATCGCTGAGGCTCCAGGCGCGCGCGACGGATGCCGATAGCCGGAAGGGAGCGAAGGTCCGAGGAGTTGGCCGTGGAGTCGAGGGGGTTGTTCCGCACGCGTGAGACGCGTGACGGGGCCGTGGAGGTCTGGGCGAAGGGGTGGCGCCTCGAGTCGCAGGTGCCGGCCCTGGTGCCTGCCGTGATCTCGGTGGCCTTCCTGCTCTCGCCCTTCCCGGTGCCCGTGCGCGCGCTCGGCGCGGTCGCGTTGTTGGCCGGAGCTTGGATCGTGCTGCGCATGTCGCGCATCGGGTTCCGCATCGACGTCGCCGGCGTGCAGGTGCTCGACGTGGTCCGCACCCACCGGGTGATGTGGGATCGCTTCGAGGGATTCGTGGGCGAGAGGAACGAACACGAGGGTCGATGCGTGCTGCTCACGACCGACGGAGACCGCATCGCCTCGCCCGGGACCCTCGACCCCGACGAGATGGACCCGTTCTGGGCTGAAGGCGAGGTCTCGGCGGTGGATCAGCTCAACCGGCTCGCGACCCGGCTCCGGCGGTCGATGACGTCGGGGAACCCGCCGCGCGTCGAACGGTCGGCGCCGACGGCGGACGGTTCGGGTGACGGGCTGTCTCCGGGGGCTCGCAGGCTCCGGTCCATCTCCGAGGGCTGAGGGACCGGCTCATCGCCCGGCGCTCGGGAGACGTTCGCGAGCCCGCAGCAGCCATCCCGGTTCGGCAACGCCACGGGTCGCTGCGACGAACCACAGGAAGCGGCCGAGCCCGGCGGGTTCGGCCAGCATCATGGCGCGGCTTCGGCCTCCCCACGTGCGGACCGCTTCCGCGCCGCGCCCCGTGTTGAGCTGATCCCGCTGTCGCTCGAGCTCGGTGATCAGCCATGCCTCGAGGCCGAGCGCGATGAGCGCTTCACGCTGCGTCACGGTCGGGAACGCGAGATGGCGGCGGTCGCGGACCGCCGCAGCGAGGAACCCGAAGTCGACCCCCGCCGTGATGTCGGTGGCGCCGGGCGTCAGGAGCAGGTCCTCGACCAGCCGGTGCGCTGCGTATCCGTGTGCCGGGCCGCCGGCGCCGTGTCGAGATCCGTAGTCGATCGCGAGCAGCGCTCGCGGCGCCGGCCCCGCCAGGGTCTCGACGACGAACGAAGCCGCGCCCACCGGAACGATCGCCTCGCCCGCCCGGTCCTGCGTGAGCTCCCCGAGGTCGGCCGCGTCGCCGGCCGGCTCGAGGACCTCCACGAGCCGATCGTCCCGGAGCCCCACGCAGACGTCGCGGGGGCCGTCGTCGATCGTCCGGATGCGCCGGAAGGGCAGGTTGTCCAGGAGCTCGTGCGCCAGCACGATCGCCGGAGCCGAGGCGGGGGGCATCGAGTCGTGAACCCTCACGCCCACGCCCTCGATCTCGGAGAGCGCACGCCGGGCCGCCGGGCTCCGTTCCACCGCGGTCATCCGCGGCCCGAGGTCGGCGAGCTCGGGAAGCAACCCTCGCAGCAAGGTGCCGTCGCCGGCGCCGACCTCGATCAGATCGAACGGGTCGGGTCCGCCCATCGCCTCGTGCATGCCTCGCACCGCCTCGGCCACCATCTGTGCGAACACGGGGTGGACGTGCGGGCTCGTGACGAAGTCGTCCACGGGGCCGGAGCCGACGCGGGGTCGGTCGTAGAACCCACCCGGCCCGTACAAGGCCAGCTCCATGAAGCGGTCGAACCGCATCGGGCCGAGCCGGCCGATCTCGTCGGCGATCGTCGCGAAGGCCGTGCCCGGAGCCGGAGGGGACATCGAACGGCAGGGTACCTGCGAGGATGTCGGCGCGATGAGCGACGAGATCCGGAAAGCCGCATCGGTGATCGCGGTGCGCGACGGCGACCCCGTGGGCGCCGGCGACCCGGAGGTCTTGGTCCTCGAGCGGGGGGCCGGGAGCCGCTTCCTGCCCGGCTACGTGGTGTTCCCGGGCGGTGCGGTCGAGCGCGGCGACGCCGCCCTCGCGGCCCGATGGTTCGGCGACGACCGCGAGGCCGCCCGAGCGGCGGCCGTCCGTGAGCTGGTGGAGGAGGCCGGCCTCGCGCTCACCCGAGCGGGGCTCCTCGATGCGGGCAACCCGGACTCCCTCGACCCCGTGCACGCCGCACCTCCGGCTGTGGGGCAGCTGCGCCAGGTCGCCCGGTGGATCGCCCCCGACGAGGTGCCGGTCCGATTCGATGCCAGGTACTTCAGCGTCCTCGCGCCGCGAGACCTCGAGCCCGCCCCCGACGGCGGGGAGGCCACTCACGCATGGTGGGCCTCGCCGAAGGAACTGCTCGCCGAGTGGCAGGTGGGCGCTCGGAAGCTCTACTGGCCCACGTACGCGACGATGATCGAGCTCGTCGCGTGCGAGACGGCCGAGGCGATCGCCGCGCTCACCTTCGAGACCCGGGAACCGACAGACGACGAGGTCGTGCGGCTTCCACGGGCGGTCTTCCGGGAGGACTGAGACCGTGCTCCGCATCGTCCGCGTGCTCGCGCCGAACCCGGGCCCGTACACGCTCGAAGGCACGAACACCTGGGTCGTGGGCGACGGCCCGGCCGTCGTGATCGATCCCGGCCCCGACGATGCCTCCCATCTCGACGAGGTCGCTCGCGCGGCCGGCGACCGAGTGGCCGCCGTGCTCGTCACCCACGACCACCCCGACCATGCGCCGGGGGCGGCCGCGTTCGCGAGACGTGTGCACGCGCCCCTTTTCGCCTTCCGCCTTCCCGGGGCAGATCACCTCCGTGACGGACAGCAGGTCGTCGCGGGGGCCATCTCCCTCACGGCCGTGTACACACCGGGGCACACGAGCGACCACATGGCCTTCCACGCGCCCGCCGCCGGCGCGTTGTTCACCGGTGACGCGGTGCTCGGCCGTGGCTCGAGCTTCATCGACCCACCCGACGGCGACCTGGTGCAGTACCTGCGCTCGCTGGCACGCATGCAGGAGCTCGTTCCGCGAACGATCTACCCAGGCCACGGACCGATCGTGCTACGGGCGGGCGAGAAGCTGCAGGAGTACCTGGACCACCGCCTCGAACGCGAGCAGCAGATCGTGGAGGCGATCTCAGACGGTCCCCGCACGATCGCCGACCTCGTCGCCGAGATCTATGCCGCGTATCCACCGGAGGTGCATGAGCTCGCAGCCAGGTCGCTCCTGGCCCACCTGCTGAAGCTCTCGGCCGAGGGCCGTGCCGAGCAGCGGGGCCGCGGAGACGATGCCGCCTGGGAGGCCATCGCTCCTCGGTCGTGTCGCCGGTGTGGCAAGCCCGTGAAGGGCCGAGCCCTCTACTGCGGGTCGTGCAGCCTCATCATGCTCCAGGAGGGCAGCGCCGAGAGCCGGTGACGCAGCACGATGCGCCCGCGGCGGGGTACCTCCACCCGGCCCTGGGAGACCAGTCGGCGCATCGCCCGAGTCACCGACTCGCGGCTCGTGCCGCAGAGGCCCGCCAGGTCCTCGTGCGTGAGCCGGAGCCCGATCGAGACGCCGCCCGGCACGGGACGGCCGAACCGCGCCGCCAGGACGTGCAGGCGGGCGAGCAGCCTCGTGGGCACGTCGAACCAGGCCAGGTCGGCCGCGAGCCGGGCCGCGCGTTCGGCCCGCCGGACGAGCAGCGGCACCGCTTCACCGGGCTCGAGCTCTCGCAGCCGGCCGGGCCGCAGGGCGCGCACCGTAGCTTGGGCGACCCGCGGGTCTTCGGTCGTGTCGATGCCGTCACCCGGCCCACCGATCCCGTCACCCGGCCCCAGCACGTCGAGTACGAGCCGTCGCCCGTCGTGCCCGAGCACCTCGACGACGAACGCGCCTTCGGCGACGGCTCGCATCGGCGGGAAGGGCTCGCCTTGCCGAACGACGACGCTTCCGGCGCGCACGGGGGTCGCGAGGGGGAGAGATCGCAGGCTGCGCAGCGGGCGCACGGCCATGGGCACCAGCTCCTTACCGGGGAGGAGCACCCCGCCTCTCGGGGACGAGGACCCTACCTTCCACCTCCGACACCGCCGGCCCCCTCGTACCGGCTGCATCTCTCCCTCGCGAGCGGATAGGCTTGCTCCTCGGGCCAACGGAACGACACGGCTCCAAGGAGGAACTCGTGGCCAAACAGAAGCTCGAGCCTGTGCTGGCGGCCGTCCCGCTGTTCGAGGGCCTGACCAAGCGACACCTGAAGAAGCTCGCCTCGATCGCCGAGATGGCGAACTTCATGAAGGGCGCGAAGGTCGTGAAGGAGGGCGACCCCGGCGACAGCTTCTACGTCGTCCTCGTCGGCGAGGCCAAGGTCTCCGTGAAGGGGCGCACGGTGCACCGCGTGCTGCCCGGCGACCACTTCGGCGAGATCTCCCTGCTCGACGGTGGGGAGCGAACCGCGACCGTCACCGCCGAGACCCCCATGACCTTGCTCATGATCAAGCGGAAGAGCTTCCTGAAGGAGCTGGAACAGGACCCGGCCGTCGCGGTCTCGCTGCTCGAGAGCCTCGCTCGCACGATCCGCCGCGTCGACCGGTCGCTGGCGCGCTGAGCATGCGCCGATGAAGGTCGAGTTCTACCGCCCCGCGCCGGCGCCGTCCGGCGATCCCGACGCGGTAGCCCCGCCCCCCGAGCTCGTGGGTTCGGCGTCGTGGATCGACGGCGAGCCGGTCGTCGAGAGTGGCGACGAGGAGCTGCGGGCGGCACTGGTTCGCGCCTACCGCAAGACGCCGGTGGTCACCGACGACGCTTCCTACCGCCGCTTCGGCACCCACGGCGAGGTGTTGATCCACCCGGGGGACCTCGAGTGGTTCCGGGCCGCGTCGTTCGTGCGCGCGCCGGCGGAGACGGGCCTCGGTGCCCGATTGGTCCCCGGCGTCCATGAAGGCGGATTCGACCCCGCGGCCGGCTACCGACGCTTCGAGGAGACGATCGAGCGCCTCTACGCTTGACCGTCGCCCGACGGTCGACTGCGACGATCGGCCTCGTGGTCGACGAGTCTGTCCGCGTTCCGATCGTCCGTCCGCAGCCCGAGCTCGTCGGACGGGATGCGGAGCGGCTCGAGGTCGATCGGTTCCTCTCTCGGGTCCGCTCCAGCGCGAGGGCGCTGGCGATCCACGGCCATCGGGCATCGGTAAGACCGCGACGTGGCGATACGGCATCGCCGCCGCACGCCACGAGGACTGCATCGTGCTCCCCACGCGGCCCGCCGAGGAGGAGATGCCGCTCGCCCTGCGATCGACGTCGCCACCGGGCCCCGATCCCTCGAGCTTGGCCCGCTCTCCCGGGATGCGCTCCGGCGCGTCGTCGCAGGCATCGTGGACACGATCACGAGACCGACCCTCCGGCGCATCCACGATGTCTCGGGTGGCAACCCCCTCTACGCGATCGAGCTGGCGCGCCTGGCCGCCGATCCGGCGCGGTCCTTGGGCGTCCGTCTGTCCGACCCGCTCCAGAGCGCGATCGACCAGCGCCTCGATGCCGCTCCGGCCGAGCTCCTGCCGCTCCTCGGAACGATGTCCGGGCTCGGCTCCGCACCGCTCGGCGTGATCGAGGCCGCCATGCCGGCGCAGACGTTCCGGCGCTGGTCGCGGTCGCACAGCAGCGGCAGATGCTCGTCGTGGAAGAGAACCTCGAGGTGCGGTTCGTCCATCCGCTGCTCGCATCCGCCGTCTACGGCCGCATGGACACGCTCGCCCGGCGATCGCTCCACGCCGAGCTCGCCCGGACCGCGAGCGACGGGTTCGTCGTCGTCGAGCTCGTGCCGCTCGTCGCGGTCGTTGGGCGGCGGCCCTGTTCGCCCGTCGGGATCGGAAGCACGAGCGGTCACCGGAACGACGTCTATCCCGCCACCTCCTGCGAGGCCAGCCACGCCTGGCCGGCGTCGCAGAACGAACGGAAGTCGCAGTGGGTGCACCACCGGCCGGGCGCGGGGTCGAACGCGCCGTCGCCGATCGCGGTGAGTGAGGCTTCCACGCGCTCGCGCACGACCGCCGGGTCGTCCATCGGCTTCGTGACCTCGTCGCCGCTCGCGAGGTAGAGATAGGTGAGCGTGAGGTCGCCCGCAGGCTTCCCCCAGATCTCGACGGCGGCCAGCCCGTAGACGTCGAGCTGCATGCCGAGCGTGGGATCGTCACCGGCCGGTGTGCGCCCCGTCTTCCAGTCGACGATCTCCCAGGGACCGTCGGGCTCGCCGAAGATCGCGTCGATGCGTCCGCCCACCGTGAACTCGCCGAGGCGCAGCAGGAAGGCTCGCTCGGCGTAGAGCGGCGGCACGCCGGCGAACCGGCTTCCCAGGAACGACTCGCGCAGACGTTCGATGCGTCCCGGGTCGCCGGCGAGTTCCTCGTCGGTGAGGTCGGGGCGGTCCTCGAGCTCGAGTAACCTGCCCTGGCCGCGAGCGCGGCGTTCGATCCAGGCGTGGATCTCGGTGCCGATGCGCGCGGCCGGGCCGCTGAACCTGGGCAGCGGGCGCACGCGCGACCAGTAGAAGCGCTTCGGGCACTGCACGTAGGTGATCAGGTCGCTCGCGCCCACCGACCGCGGCGTGCGCTCGAGGCTCGGGCCGCCCTCGACGGCTTCGCGCTCGCGTAGGTGCGCGGCGAGCTGGCGTCGGTCGGCGGTCAGGCGCTCGAACGCAGCCCGGTCGTCGGCGTCGAGGGCGTCGACGAGGGCGGTTTGCACCGCCCCCGCCTCGATCGCGGCCACGGCGGTGCGTCGCCAGCCGTCGGGGAACATCGCATCGGCGTCGTCGGGCCTCGCGGGACCCGGCCAGTCGCGCACGAGCGACTCGCGGTAGCCGAGCATCGGGTTCTGCTCGGGCTCGGCCTCGTCGTCGCCGGACGGCGCGCCCGACGTCTCGAGGGTCACCTCGGCCTCTCCGGTCGATGTGCCCCACCCGGCGAGCTCGGCGAAGAACTCGCTCGGGCCTTTCGCCCGCACGTTCTCGCCGTACCAGTTCGACGCGCTCACGTCGAGCGTGCGTCGTGCCCGGGTGAGGGCCACGTACATCGTGCGGCGTTCCTCGATGACCTCCTGGGCCCGCAGGTCGCGCTTGAAGTGGGACAGCACCCCGTCGAACGTCGGCAGGATCGCCGCGTCGCCTCGCAGCTCGAAGTCGAGCGAGTAGCCGCGCTCGGCGGGGTTCTGCTGGATGCGCTTCGACGGAAGCAGGTTCTCGGCCACCCCCGGCACGAAGACGTGGTCGAACTCGAGCCCCTTGGCCTGGTGGATCGTCATCACCTTGACCGAGTCGGACTCGCTGGGCTGCACGGGTTCCCACTCTTCCTTCTCGAGCGCTTCGACCGAGTCGACGTAGTCGAGGAACGCGCGGAGGGTCAGCTCGCCCTCGACCGGTTCGAACGTGTGCACCTGGTCGAGGAACGCGGCCAGGTTGCGTGAGCGCTGGGCCGCCGCGGTGCGGTCGACGTCGGCCGCGAGCTCGTCGACGATGCCGATGCGCCGCATCACCTCGCCGAGGAACTCGGGCACCGTGCGACGCGCCTCGACGCGAAGGGCGGAGAGCTCGGCGCGGAACTCCTCGAGGCGCGCTCGTCCCTCGTCCGACAGGTCGTCGATCTCGTTGAGGTGCTCGAGCGCCTCGGCGAACAGGAAGGGCGTCTCCTCGTCGTCGCCGCCCTCGTCGCGCCACGCGTAGTTCCGTCCCTTCGCCCAGCCGGCGACGAGCGCGAGGTCCTTGAAGCCGACCCGGTAGCGCGGGCCCATCAGGATGCGCGCGAGCGCGACGCTCGCCATGGCGTCGTTGGCGGCGCGCGCGTAGGCCAGCACCTCGACCACCTCGGGCGTGCGCAGCAGCCCGGCGAGCCCGACGATCTCGGCCGGGATCTCGCGCTCCGCGAAGGTCTGCTGCAGCAGGAAGAACAACCGCGAGGTTCGACACAGCACCGCGACCTCGGACCAGGGCGAGCCGCCCTCGTGCAACGACACGATGCGGTCCGCGATCGCGCGCGCCTCGGTGAGCTCGTCGCGGTGCGAGGTGACCGTGACCTCTCCGTCGCCGTTGGGCCCGAACGGTACGAGCCGCTTGTCGGGGTCGGGTCGCTGGTTCGCTGGGAGCGGCGAGATGATCGTGTCGGCGGCGTGCAGGATGCGAGCCCCCGACCGGAAGTTCGTGAACAGCGGCAACCGCTGCGCGGGCGATCCGTCGTGGTTCGGGAAGTCGGTCGGGAAGTCGAACAGGTTCGAGAGCGACGCTCCTCGCCAGGCGTAGATGTTCTGGTCGGGGTCGCCGACGGCGGTCACGGGATGTCCGCCGCCGAACATCGCGCGCATCAGCTTGGCCTGTGCGACGTTCGTGTCCTGGTACTCGTCGAGCAGCACGGCCGCGAATCGATCGCGGTACTCCTGCCCGACCTCGGGATGCTCGGTCGCGACCTGCACGGCGAGCTCGATCTGGTCGCCGAAGTCGATCACGCCGAGCTCGCGCTTCAGCCGTCGGAACACCCCGACCGCCTTGGCGAGCTCGATGCGTTCGAGGGCGGTGAAGTAGACGCGGTCGGTTCGCGCGATCTGCTTGAACACCGGCAGCCGCTCCTGCACGAACGCGACCACCGCGTCGGGATCCACCAGGTGGTTCGCGATCTGCCCGTCGAGGTTCAGGATCTTGTCGACCACGCTGGGCTGCCATTCGGTCTTCACGTGCTCGAACGACATCTCGTCGAGCACGCGGCCCGCGAGGGTCACGCGCTGCGCCTGGCTGAGCACGCGCCGTCCGGTCTCGATGCCGGCCAGGATGCCGTACCGATCGATCACCTGCGCCGCGAGCGCGTGGTAGTTGAGGATCTCGGGCTCCTCACCTTGGTCGACCTCGACGTCCTTCAACGCGCGCCGGATGCGCGACCGTAGGTTCTCGGTGGCCTTCACCGTGAACGTGAGGGCCAGCACGTTGCCGGGCAGGACCCCGTCGGTCACGCTGTCGAAACGGCCGAGCGCGGCGAGCGCCAGGTACACCACCCGTGCCGCGATCACGCTCGTCTTCCCCGAGCCCGCGCCGGCGATCAACACGTTCGGCTCGAGCGGCGTCGTGACGGCGCGCCACTGCTCGTCGGTCGGCGCGGCGCCGCCCATCGCCGTGACGATCTCGGCGGGGAACGTCACGCCGGCACCCCCTCGCGCACCGCCTCGACCGGGAACACCGGCTGACCTTCGGCGTAGAGCGGGCAGAGCGACTGGAAGTCGCAGAACCGGCAGTTCGCGTACGGGTTCGGACGGAAGACCCCCAGCTCGTTGAGCTCTCGCTTCCTCGCGATCAACGCCGCGAGGCGCTCTCGCATCTCCGCCTGGTATGCCTCCTCGTCACGTTCGGTGACCATCCACTTGCGGTAGTCGATGTTCGGGCTCCTCCAGTTGCCGCGCAGGAACGCGAGCTCGACGGTCTTCACCGGCTGGAACTCGGCGAGGTCGGGCGACTCCTGCACCGCGAGGTAGTAGATGCCCAGCTGCAGGCTGTCGCGCGGCGGGCCCGCGTTATCGCTCTTGCCGGTCTTGAAGTCGGTGATCACGTAGCCGTCTTGCACCGCCGGACCGATGCGGTCGATGTAGCCGATCACCGTGGCGCCCTGGAACTCGAACTCGAAGAACCGCTCGATGCCCGCGGCGGGGCGCTCGGCGTAGTTGTCGAACCAGTTCCGCAGCATGTGGTCGCGCGCGAGGGCGTGGAAGGCGTTCGCCACCGCCATCGACGGGAACTCTTGCGGACGCCACCTGCGGTCGAGGGCTTCGACGAGGGCGCGAGGCTCCTTCGGGATCTCGCCCTTCTCGGCCTGCTCGAGGATCGAGTGGACGGTCTTGCCGACCCACGCGTGGTAGCCGCCGGGCTTCCCGAGACCGAGTTCGTCACCGAGCACGTGCATCAGCTCGCACGCCTCGAGGTTCGACAGGCGCGAGTACGAGACACGGATCGTTTCGTGCAGCGGCCGGCCCGTGTCGGTCCAGTCGCGCTGGAACCACCAGCGGCGGGCGTCGACGCCGAGCACCACCAGGCCGTCGAGGGCGGCCAGCCGCTGGAACGGCTCACGCGCCTCGTCGGCCAGCTGGGACCGCCATGCGGCGGCCGCCTCGCGCGTGGACACCGGGTCGTCGAACGGTCCAGAGGGTGCACGTGCCCACGAGCTCGCATCGACGAACCGCGATCGAGCCGATCGCTCGTCGTGGGGGTGAACGTCGGCGCACGAGAGCACGACCCGGCGCTTCGCGCGCGCCGTCACCATGTCGAACAGCCGGCGCTCGTCGTCGAGACGGTCGCGGTTGCGTTCCGCGTTGGTCACCGGATGCTCCAGCACCCCGAGATCGAACATCGGCTCGGGTCGCGACAGGCTCGGGAAGTTCCCTTCGGTCACGCCGGTCACGAGCACGGTGTCGAACTCGCGCCCGACGGCGCCGTGCGCGGTCAGCACCTGCACCGCGTCGGATCGGCCCCGTTCCCATGCCGAGTAGCCGGGACCGTGCTCGCCGGCATCGAGCGACTCGAGGAAGGCCGTCACGCTCGTGTCGCCGCTCGACTCGTCGGTCTCGGCCACCACGTTGGCGAACGTGACCACCGTGTCGAGCTCGCGGCGGGCTTCGGGGCTCTCGCCCGCGCGGTCGACGAGCCGCCTCGAGCACGGGAGCTGCTCCCACAGGAGGCGGAACGCGTCCTGCACGCTCATGCCCGCGAACAGTGCGGCGCGCGAGAGCGTCTCACGCGCGACGACCACCGCCTCGGATTCGGCCGCGGTGAGGCCTTCCGTCACGTCGAGCGCGTTCGAGATCGAGCCGGTCGCCGCGCGGGAGGCGCGAAGCAGGGCTCGTGCGGCCGCCGGCGAGAGCCCGACCACGTCGGAGACCAAGAGCTGCTCGATCAACGCTTCCCGTTCGACCGTGTCGTCGGCCACGAGCCAGCGCAGAGCCAGCACGTACGGACGCGTGGCCGGTTCGGCGGTGAGTGAGAGCCCCCGTTCGGGCATCGCGCGGGGGATGCGCGCGTCGTCGAGGGCGCGAAGCAGGCCGCCGAGGTGCGTGCCCTGCCGACGAACGACCACCGCCATGTCGTTCCAGTCGACGCCGTTCTCGACGTGCAGGCGCCTGAGCTCGCGACCGATCGAGGCGTGTTCCTCGCTCGCGTGCGGCGCGACCCGCGCTTCCACCACGACCGGTTGGGGGGCTCGGTGGTTCGTCACGAGCTCGACGCGGTCGCCGCCGAAGACCTCGGCGAATCGGTCGAGCGGGACCCGGCTCGTGCCCTGGAACGAGAAGACGTGCCCGTCGGGGTCGGCCGCGACGACCAGGTCGGAAGCGCGCAGCCCCCGCAGGATCGCCTCGGCCGCGATCGTCGTGTCGTGGAACTCGTCGACGAGCACGTGGTCGAACGGGGGCTCGCCCTCGGGCGCCTCGCTGGCCGCCCGCTGCAGCAGGCTCGCGAAGTCGGCGAGGTTCAGCGCGTCGAGCACCTCTTCGTACTCGCCGAGGAAGCGTGCCAGCTCGCGCCAGCCGGTGAGCCCTCGTCGGTCGGCGGCCTCGACGATGTGATCGGGCGTGAGCAGGGCTTCCTGTGCCCGCGAGAGGAACTGGCGCACCTCGTCGGCGAACCCGCGCATCCCGAGCAGTCGGCCGTAGGCGGGCCATTCCCCGGGGTCCTGGGACCCGAGTAGATCCTGGACCTTCGCGAACTGCTCGGTCGCCGAGAGCAACCGGGGCGGTTCGCCTCCACCGGCCTGCTCGGCGCGGGCCTTGAGGATGCGATTCGCAAGCCCGTGCATCGTGACGACGTGCAGTCCCGAGAGCGAGTTCGAGAGCCGTTGCAGCAACGCGGCTCTCGCCGCCTCGCGTGCCGCGGACGATCCGACGACGAGCGCGACCCGGTCGGGGTCGGCTCCCTGCTCGATCAACCGAGCGAACCGCTCGCGCAGCACGGCGGTCTTGCCCGTGCCGGAAGGACCGGTCACGAGCAGCGTGCCCGAGCCGTGATCGAGCACGAGCGCCTGGCGCTCGTCGGGGGAGAAGGGGGGCGTCACAGTGCGGATGCTACCGCCGCCCCCCGACAGCCCGCGCGTACCGATCAGGGGAGGTCGGGACGGGGCGGGACCGATCCGGGCGCCGGCGTGATCATGCTGGGTGGCTCCGACGAGGATCCGTCGTGGCCCTCGATCTCCCGCCGGTACCATCGTTCCACGTCACCGGGGCCCAACGCGCCCACGAGAACGCCGTCGCGAAGCACCAGGCCCTCGCGACCCCCCAACCATTCGACCGCCTCATCGAGCGTCTCGTCGGGAGCGAGCACCGGGGTCTGGGCCAGCGGCCGCACGCCGTCGCGCACCGGTCGCATCGGGTCGCGAGCGCCGACCTTCCGGGCGCTCTCGATCGAGATGGTGCCGATCACGCGCCCTGCGTCGACGACAGGGAACCCCTGTCCGTCGGCGCCGCGCAGGTAGTCGTCGAGCGCCTGCATCAGCGACATGTCGGCCGGCACGGGGGGAGGCGGGCTGCGCATCGCGTCGCCCACCGTTCCCTGAACGAGCTGGTCGCGGATTGCGATGCGATGGTCCATCGCCCGCCCGGTCGCGATCAGGATCATGGCGATGTACCCGAGGAAGATCGCCCAGGTCAACTCCTCGTTGACGAGCATCCAGATCGCGACGGCGCCGATCGCAACGCCGACCGCGATGCCTCCGTACCCGGCGATCCGCATCGCCGTGCGCCGATCCCCCGAGACGCCCCACACGATCGCGAGGAGCATGCGGCCGCCGTCGAGTGGGAAGCCGGGCAAGGCGTTGAACGCGGCGAAGATCAGGCTGAGCTCCGCCAGCGATCCCATCGTCTCCGCGACCAGCCCGTTCGTGAGCGCTTCGGCGAACCAGAACACGCCCGCGAGCACGAGGGTGGTCGCCGGCCCCACGAACGCGACCAGGAACTCACCGAGCGGCCCCTTGGCGCTCGCCTTCGTCTCGGTCGCCCCGCCCCAGAAGACGAGCGTGATGCCCGAGACCGGCAGGTCGAGCGTTCGGGCCATGACCGCGTGCGCCGCCTCGTGCAGCAACACGCTTCCGAAGAAGAGCACGGCGCCGAGCACGGCGATCGTCGCCGCCTCGGCCGGCTCGACGAGGATGCGGGTCAGCGCCTCGTACCGCAGCCAGACGTAGAGGCCGGCGATGATGAACCAGGACGTGCTGACGTACAGCGGGATGCCCCGCACCGTCGCGACCTTCCAGCGCGATCCGCCGCTACCCATCGCTCAGGAGCGTACCCCGGCTTCCCAGTCGGAAGACCCGAGCCAGCTGAGCTCGAGCCAGATGGAGATCGTCAGGTCAGGGGGATCACCGACACGCCGAGGATCTCCGCCGCTCGAAGCATCCGGCGGTCGAAGCTGACGAGACCGGCGCCGACGAGAACCGCGAGCGCCAGGTACTCGGCGTCGTAGGTCTTCGACCACCCGAGCTCGTCGGCGATGCGCCACGCCTCCCGACCGAGGCGACGGTGTCGCCTCTCCTCGATCGGAGCGCCGTCGAGCCTCACGAGGGCCTCCCTCGCAGCACGCTCGCTCAGCAACCGGCGGTCGCGAGCGACGTGGAGGGCCGACCTCACCTCCGGCCAGAGCAGCGGTGGTCCGATGGCTCCGAGCCCCTGCAGGACCGCGCCCCCGTCGGCGGACGCTGCGACCTCGAACGCCACGTTGGCGTCGACGACCGTCGTCATCGCGAGTCGCGAACCTCGCGCACGAGGCGGACGCTATCCGGCATCGGTTCGCCGCTGTGCGTCTTCCGCAACTGTCGTGGCCGTGGAAGCGGCTCGTCGTCGGCCGTGATCGCGTCGAGGTCTGCCTCGTCGATCAGGTGCTGCGTTCCGACGCGCTCGCTCCTGAGCCGACCGCTCCTGATCCATCGGCGGATCGTCTCCGGGTCCTTGCCGGCCCGCCGAGCCGCGTCGGGAACGGTCAGCATCGTCGTTGGACACTACAACGCCCGGGGGCCTCTCACTCTTCCGTCGTGAACGGGATGTCGAGCAGATCGCCGAGTTCCCGTGCGTTGCGGACCGCGAAGTCCCGGTAGCAGTTGTTCATGAGCACGTGGGTCTCGCGGACCTGGCCCGAGAGCTCCTGCACCCTGGGAACCCACTCCGCGAGCTCGTCCTTGGAGTAGTCGTAGCGGAAGCGTTCGCTCGCGGTCTCGGACTTCGTCTGCCATGCCTTCGGATCGCGGCCGTGGAAGCGCACCATGGCGAGATCGTCGGCGGTCGCCGCGGCGATCGGTGGCAGGCTCGAATCGAACCCCTGCGGCATGTCGACACACACGTAGGGCAGGTGCCGCTCCGAGAGGAACCCGAGCGTCTCCTCGACGTTGCGCTCCTCCATCCAGCTCTTGTGGCGCAGCTCGATCGCGACGCGGAAATCGGGTAGCCGCTCCGCGCACTCCTCGATGTAGGCTTTGTTCTGCTTCGAGATCACGAACCACTGCGGGAACTGGAACAGCACCGCGCCGAGCTTGCCCGCCGAGTGCAGCGGCATCAGCGCATCGCGGAATCGTTGCCACACCTCGTCGACGACTTCCTCGGGCAGCTTGTCCCGGTAGATGCGGCGCTTCGAGAGCGTCTCCTCGGGAAGGTCGGCGGCGAGGTCCTTGTACAGCGACTCGGTCCGCGTCGGGTGGTTCGTGAGCAGCGAGTACGCCTTGATGTTGAACGTGAACTCGACGGGCGTGCGCTCGATCCACAGCACGGAGTTCTTCTCGCTCGGCGGGAAGTAGTAGGTCGAGTCCACCTCGACGAGCGGGAACCGTGACGCATAGAACTCGAGGCGGGCCTTCGCCGTCTTGGCCGCGGGCGGGTACCAGTTCCCCTCCTTCACGAGCGTGGGGTCGGTCCAGCTCGACGTCCCGATCAGGACGCCGGAGGCCAGGGCCTTCGTACCGCTCGTTGGCTTGGTCATCGCCTCCATTCCCTCCGGACCCGAACCGACCTATCGGGTGACGGTTCCGGTGAGCGTTTCGTGGGCGAGCGCGTCGTCATCGGGGTCGTACACGATCTCCATGTCGCCGCTTCCCTGGAGCCCCTCGAAGGCTCCCGTGCCACTGACGATCGTCCACGAGCCCATCTGGTTGAGGGCATCCGCCTGATTCGGCGTGAAGCCGATCCTCACTGTCCCGTCCGAGCAGGTGATCGTGCGGTCGATCAGGCCGTACGGCTCCATCGCAGGATCGGAGCTTGCGTGTGAATCGAGGATGGTGCCACCCGCGCAGAAGGTCGCGCCCCCCAGGGTAGATCGCTTGAGGACCTCGCCCGTGGCGATCGGCTCCGCGCCGGCTTGCGCGGCGATGGTCATCCTCGTCCTGATCACCATCGCCTCAGTGCTGGGCTCGGTGGTTGGGGACGCGTTCGGGTCTGCCAGGTCATCCTCGGCATCGCTGCATGCCCCGAGGAGGAGCAAGCCGACGAGGGCCGGTGCCATGGCCGCACGCATGCTCCTCCCCGAGCGTTGGACGAGCTTCACTCGCGCCATCTTCACCTGGTTACGGGAGGCCAGCAAGCCGGCCGGCCGCATGAGGTCCTGACGTGATCGCAGGATGTGGCCGTGGGCCACCGCGCGGCTCAGGCGATGTCGTCGGAAGGGCTCGATGCGATCTGACCGTTGCGTCGCGCCTTGCGTTCGGCACGGCCGTTCTTGCGCTTGACCACGGCGTCCTTGGCCTGCTCGGCCTTCCTCTTCGCCGTCATCAGTAGGCGGCGAGCCCAGACGTACTCGGTCGACAGGATGGCGAGGCCCGCGAAGATCAACAGCCATCCGGGGCCGGGAAGCACGAGGAGCACGACACCGGCCAACATCACCGCAAACCCCGCAATCGTGATGCCGACGCGCCGGCTGTTACGTCCGATGAAGCGGCCGACCGCCTTCACCCAGACGATGCCCGGGTGGTCGTGCCACGGCCGGCCGGCCCTCTCCGCGAGGATCTCCTCGACGACGGCGCTCGCGTCGCGCTCCTCGGGGTCGTCGCCCCAGACGTCGTGGCGGTGGCGGTGGTCGGTCATGCAGGCTCCCATCCTCTCACCTCTCGGCCGCAACGGGGGAGGTCACTAAGCGGGCCGGCGCGGCCTCGGCCACCGCTTGAGCTCGTAGAGGTCGTCCCGTTCGATCAGCCACGACACGTGGCGCCACCACTCGAGGGCATCGTCGCCTTCGGGCGCCTCTGGCAGGATCGGTCCGTAGATCGGGGGCGCGTCCTCGAGCTGCAGGGTCGGGACCCCGAAGACGTCGAGCTCACGTGCGTCCCGATACTCCTGCAGGACTTCCTCGACCACCGTCGGATCCGCGGCCGCCTGGTCGACCAACCCGGGCATGCTCGCGGCGTCGGCCGCCCGCCGAGCGACCTGTGCCGAGATGGGCTCACCCCGATCGTGGACGATCGCGCCGGTCGCGGCGTAGTAGGACTCGAAAGCGTCCTCGCCCTGCTCACGCCGCGCGAGCAGGAGCGCCGCCAGCGACTCCCCGTATCGGAGCGCCGCCTCATCGAACGGAACGTCGAGGCCGGCAGAGTTGACCTCGAGGCTGAACAGACGCCACTCGATCGTGAACATCCCGCGGTCCCGGAGGTCTCGGAGCCACCGAGCCGTCTGCCACGCCCACGGACAGCCCGGATCCACCCAGAGCCGCAATCGGGGCGTCATGAACCTGGATGGTAGCCGTCCGTCAGATTCTGTGGACAACTCTTGTCACTCCGCTTGTGCCCTGTCACTCCCGCCGGGTAGAAAGCTGCCACGGGCCGGGGAGCGAGGATCGAGCTCGAGGGGAGGAGCTTCACGGTGTCTGATGGCGCAGCTATCAGGGGGACTCGCATCGCGGATGGACGAGGTCGTGAGCTCTTCCGATTCCGACTATTCGCTTTCGCGGTCTTCCTCACGGCTGTTGTCACTCTCTGCCTGGGAGTGGCGGTCCGTCCACCCAGTGCGTCCTGGGCCGAGTTGGTCGCGTTTGGGTCAGCCGCCGCGTTGGCGGGGGCTCTATCAGTGCGTTCCGGTTCTACGAACGCCCTGTCGCTTGATATGCCCATTCTCCTCGCGGCCGGTCTGGTGTTCGGTCCTGGCGTCGGGGGCGCCGTGGCAATCATCGCCTACGTGGATCCCCGGGAATGGCGGGGAGAAATCGGCTTCCACAGAGCGATCTGCAACCGTGGGCAGACGGCCCTCAGTGTGATGGCCGGATCCTTCGTGTTCCTGGCTGTCGGTGGCCAACTTGGCGAATGGCCGGCTTCGCTGGCGGCGGGACTTGTGGCGCTGGCGACAGATATCGCCTTGAACTATCTCCTCGTGGCCCTGATGAGCTCTTTCCGCGGCGACATCTCGGTCGTGACCTCACTTCAGCAACTGCAAGTGGGGCCGCGAACACTGTTCGTACTGATGTACCTGGCCTATGGACTCATGAGCGTTCTTCTAGCGGAGGCGACTGAATCAATGGGTCTTCGAGGCTTTGTGGCGTTCATCGTTCCGTTGGCCCTGGCCAAGGGAGTATTCGAACAGAGCCGGCTGGTTCTGTTGCTTCGACGAGACTCCGATCAGCAATCCGAGGCTTTGAGGTCCGCTACCCACTCCTTGGCGCAGGAGCGGCGTGACGAAAGGCAAGTGCTCGCGGGTGAGCTCCACGATGAGGTCTTGCCTCCTCTATTCAAGGTTCATCTGATGGGCCAAGTGCTTCGTCAGGACTTGAATGCCGGCAGACTCTTGAGCCTCGATGACGACCTTCCGGAACTTCTCGATGCTACCGAGATGGCTCAGGCGGCGATCCGAGATGTGGTCCGAGGGCTCCGTACAGCCAGGCTGGGTCCTGGAGGACTCGGGAGCAGCCTACGGCTTGTCGCTCAACGGCTGGAATCTGCAGGTGCCCCTCGCTTCGCCATCAGCGTGGCTCCGGTCTCAGGGAGTGATGCCGCAGAACTGCTCTGCTACCAGCTTGCCCGAGAGGCAATGAGCAATGCCGCGAAGCATGCGAGGGCCTCCGAGATCAGGGTTGAGGTGCGAGACATTCGGGGTTGCCTTGAGCTGACGGTCTCCGATGATGGGGTCGGCTTCGATCCCAGCGCAGTGGACTCGGACCTTCACTTTGGTCTCAGCCTGATAGCTGAGCGCGTAAAGGCCGCCGCCGGCAGCGTCGACGTTCATTCGGATCTAGGCCGCGGAACGACAGTACGTGCCCACATCCCGAGCGGGCTCAAGAATGAAGGCCCCGGACGATAGTCCGGGGCCTTCAAGAAGCTTGTGTGGCTGTCAGGCCTTCCAGTGCGCGCCACCGGCAAGGGCGATGGCGAGCAGAGAGCCAAGAGCAATAGCGACTCGACGTGCGATGTTCATGACCTACTCCCTCTCCGACGACTCGATACCTGCTGATCGAGATTCTCCCCCCATATGGGGGACACAGCAAACTATCGGGGGACCCCCGCATGGGGGACAACAGGGAGATGACGCTACTGCATTCGACGTAACTGACATCCCCACCAGGTGCCCTACTTTCAAACGGGCCATTCAGGGCCGAAGATGACCAAGTGACTGACCGTCGGACGACCGGGACCGAAGCGTTTCGCGAGCGACTGCTACTCGCCTTTCAGTTGGGGGTCATCATCCCCACGCTCGCGCTGCTGAGCGTCTTGCTCATCAAGGACCCGTCCGTCCTTGTGAGAGATCCCTCTGCTCTTGAGGTGGAGCTCATCCTCTGGATCCTCCTGATCGCTGCTGTGGAGCTCCTGCCAGTCCCAGCATGGCGAGGAGTCCATCTCAGCTTGGGCTTCCCATTGCTGATGACCGTTGGGATTCTGTTCGCTCCTGCCGCGGCCGCTGCGGCTGCCCTCGTGGGTTCGTTCGATCCTCGTGAGCTGCGGAGAGAGGTCAGCTTCCTTAGAGCGCTCTTCAACAGATGCCAGGTCAGTCTTTCCGTGTTTGCTGCAAGTTCAGTCTTCCACCTGCTTGCAGGGCCGGATGGGATCGACGCCACACCAACTTGGACGCTCGTTGTTCCGGCCATGGTGGCTGCGATCGCCGACTATGGCGTCAACACAGCCATGGTGACCGTGTTTACCAGCCTTCGAGTTGGCCTACCGCCTCTCACTGTGATCCGGGAGTTGCGGATCGGGCGGCTGAGCGAGTTCCTAGTGAGCTATCTGGGGTTGGGTGTACTCGGCCTCATCGTCGCCATCTTCGCGGATGACATTGGATTCTGGTCAATCCCCGCCTTCCTCGCTCCGTCCCTGCTAGCGAGACAGATGTTTTTCAGATCGCAGGCGTTGGAGCAGGCGCACCAGGAACTTCAGGACCGGGAGCAGGTGCTGAAGACGCTCTCGAACGCCATGGCGGAG
>DASTBT010000106.1:0-22400 GCA_035711865.1 Actinomycetota bacterium | reverse complement strand
CAGCGAGAGTGCCTCGCGGGCCGTCGTGGGCGTGGCGCTCGAGCACGAGGGCGGGTTCGTCGACCTGGCGGCGTCCCACGGCGTGCCCGCGACCCGTCTCGGCGAAACGGGGGGACCTCGGGTGGTGTTCGCCGGATCGTTCGAGACCACGGTCGCGGACCTCCGCGAGATCCACGAGACGGCGATCCCGGCCCTGCTCGGCGAGGGGGTCTGATCGTGGGTGGATCGGCGTCACGGTCCTCGGTGCAGGCGGTGACGTTCGATTTCTGGGACACGATCGTCGCGGTGACCGGCGAGGTCGAGGGCGGAGGTGACGGGGCCCACGTCCGGCGGCACCAGATCGACCGGTTCGCGACGACGATCGCCGAAGCGGGACGGCGCGTGCCCGCTGCCGACCTCGACGAGGCCTTCGAGGCCAACTGGGCCCGCTTCGAGGAACGATGGGTCGCGAACACCGGTCAGTACACGCCCGCCGAGTCCGTCGAGTTCATCGCGGACCGGCTCGGCATCACGATCGATCGCGCGCTCCGCGATCGGTTGATCGCCGGCTTCCATCGGGCGGGGGAGCAGGTGCCGTTGCAGGTGGGAGCCGGGCTGGTTGAGGCGCTCGACACGCTGCGGTCGGCCGGGATCCGACTGGGGATCGTGTGCGACGTCGGCCTGACCCCGTCCCCGATCCTGCGAGCGCGTCTCGACGAGCTCGGATTGCTCCGCTCCTTCGATGCATGGGCGTTCAGCGACGAGTCGGGATGGTTCAAGCCGGCCGAAGGAGCGTTCGTTCCCGCCCTGGAGGGGCTCGGAGCCGACGACCCGACCCGGGTCGCGCACATCGGGGACAACCGCCGAACCGATGTCGCCGGCGCGCTCGCCCTCGGCATGGTCGCCGTTCGGTTCACCGGCTTCCACGACCGGTCGCCCGATGCCGGGCCCGAGGCGCACCACGTGATCGACGACCATCGGAAGCTGCCCGGTCTGCTCGGCGTGGGATGAGTCGTGGCTCCCGTTTCACGCGGCGCCCGGCTCGCTCGTCGTTCCATCGACGGCTGATGGAGGAGGAGCGAGATGCGCCCGATCGAGGACGATGCATGGGTCCGTCGGATGGTGGAACACGATCTCCGTCCCAGGGTTGATCGTGTGCGCCGAGCGCGTCAGGCGACGAGATCACGCCCAGGACGGCGCCGCGACCGGGCAGGCCGCCGGCCGAGGACGCCGGTTCGATGGTGAGGCCGCCGAAGCCCGCGTTCCAGGAGTTCCTCGAGGCGAACCGGGCGACCGTGTACCGGTTCCTCTCGGTGGCGGTCGGTCCGCAGGAGGCCGACGACGCGTTCCAGGAGACGTTCCTGGCGGCGCTGCGTTCCTACCCGCGCGTGCGCGAGCCGGACAAGCTCGACCGCTGGATCCTCTCGATCGCGAGCCGAAAGGCGATCGATCACCACCGACGGTCCGGTCGCGGGCCGGTTCCGACCGACGATCCGCCGGACCGGCCGGTGCTCGACCCCTCGCCGAGCGACCACGACGATCCGCTCTGGGCGGCCGTGCGGTCGTTGCCGCCCCGGCAACGGGTGGCGGTGGTGCACCGCCACGTGCTCGATCGTTCCTACGAGGAGGTCGCCGAGCTGATGGGCGGCAGCGAGCAGACCGCCCGAGCCAACGTCTACCAGGGCATGAAACGGTTGAGGGAGCTGATGACATGAAGCCGAACGACCTGAAGCGGCTCGCGCCGGCGCGCCGGGTGGCCGACGACTCGCGGGTGGCCGCGGCTCGGCTCGCCGATCGGGCAACCGCCGAGGGGCTCGTCGACGTCGCGCTCGCGACGATGGACTCGCCGGTGGGCGAGCTGCTCGTCGCGGTCACCCCGAAGGGACTCGTCGCGATCGCCTTCGACGACGACGACCTGGAACGGGTGGTGGCTCGGCTGGCGCGCGAGGTGTCGCCCCGAGTCATCGAGTCGGCGGCGCCGACCGACGCGGCACGGCACGAGCTCGAGGAGTACTTCGGTGGGCAACGGAACCGCTTCGACCTGGCCCTCGATCGCCGGTTGATGGGCCCGTTCGCGGACAAGGTGCTGCGCGCCACGAGCAGGGTGGGGTTCGGGGAGCTCGCGACCTACGGCGACATCGCGGCGCGCATCGATCGCCCCCATGCCGCCCGAGCCGTGGGCAGGGCCCTCGGGTCGAACCCGATCCCGATCGTCGTGCCCTGCCATCGCATCGTGGGGGCCGACGGATCGCTCACCGGATATGCGGGGGGCATGTCACGGAAGGAGACCCTGCTCCGGCTCGAAGGTTCGATGCTCTGACACCGCTACACTGTGGGCCTCGTGGGCGCCGAGTCACCGAAGGACGAGTGCGGGCTCTTCGGCGTGTGGGCGCCGGGCGACGACGTCGCCCGCCTCGCGTACTTCGGGCTCTTCGCCCAACAGCACCGGGGACAGGAATCGGCCGGCATCGCCGTCAGCGACGGCCACAACATCCTCGTCTACAAGGACCTCGGCCTCGTCAGCCAGGTGTTCAACGAGGCCACGCTGACCACGCTCCACGGCGATCTCGCGATCGGACACACCCGCTACTCGACGAGTGGCTCGACCACCTGGGAGAACGCGCAGCCGGTCTTCAAGACCGACGGTGCGCACTCCCTCGCGCTCGGCCACAACGGCAACCTGGTCAACCCCGGTGAGCTCGCCGAGCTTGTCGTACGGCAGGGCGCGGCGGCGACCACCGATTCCGACATCGTCACGACGCTGATCGCCAACGAGATGGCGGTTCGTGGCGGCCTCGAGGACGCCGCCATGCGCGTGCTGCCGAGCCTTCGAGGCGCCTACTGCTTCGTGATGATGGACGAGCGCAGCATCTACGCCGCGCGCGATCCGTTCGGCGTGCGCCCCCTGTCGATCGGAAGGCTTCCGAACGGGTTCGTGGTCGCGAGCGAGACCTGCGCGCTCGACATCGTCGGGGCGTCGTTCGTCCGCGACGTCGAACCGGGGGAGCTGATCCGGCTCGACGATCGCGGGCTGCACGCGGTGCGGTTCGCCGAGTCGCCGAGGCGCGCGCTGTGCATCTTCGAATCGGTCTACCTCGCGCGGCCCGATTCCCGCCTCGGCGGAGCCACGGTGCACGAGTCGCGCCGCGAGATGGGTCGCATCCTCGCGACGGAGCATCCCGTCGACGCCGACCTCGTGATCGCCGTTCCCACGACCGGGCATTCGGCCGCCCAGGGATACAGCGAGGTCAGCGGCATCCCCTACGGCGACGGGCTGTACAAGAACCAGTACGTCGGCCGCACGTTCATCCAGCCGTCGCAGACCTTGCGCGACCGCGGTGTGAAGCTCAAGCTGAACCCGCTTCCCGACTCGATCCGCGGCCGGCGGCTGATCGTGGTCGACGACTCCATCGTGCGCGGCACGACGACGAAACAGATCGTGCTGGCGTTGCGTGAGGCGGGCGCCACCGAGGTGCACATCCGCATCACGTGCCCGCCGGTCCGGTGGCCGTGCTTCTACGGCATCGACATGCCGACGCGCCAGGAGCTGATCGGCGCCGACCTCGCGGTCGAGGAGATCCGGGGTTACGTCGGCGCCGACTCGCTCGGCTACCTCTCGCTCGAGGGCATGGTGGCCGCGGCAGGGTCGCCGAAGGAGTCGTTCTGCCGTGCCTGCTTCGACGGCGAGTATCCGATCGACGTGCCGGATCGGGCCGGCAAGTTCGTGCTGGAGGACCAACTCCGGTTGCCCACCGGATGATCCCGAGGCGGCGGCAGCCATGAGCGAGGCGTACCGGCGAGCCGGCGTCGACATCGAGGCCGGCGCCGAAGCCGTCGAGTTGATCGCCGAGCTCGCCACCGGCGCCCGCCGTCCGGAGGTGGCCGACGAGGTCGGCGGGTTCGCGGGATTGTTCCGCATCGGCGGCGGGAAGCTCCTCGCGGCCGCGACCGACGGCGTCGGGACGAAGCTCGAGATCGCCCGCATGACCGGCCGGCTCGACACCGTCGGCATCGACCTGGTCGCGATGTGCGCCGACGATGTGGTCTGCGCCGGCGCTGAGCCGTTGTTCTTCTTGGACTACCTCGCCGTGGGGAAGGTCGAGCCGCGACGAGCCGCCTCGCTCGTCGCCGGCGTGGCCGAAGGATGCCGGCGAGCGGGATGCGCGCTGCTGGGAGGTGAGACGGCCGAGCATCCGGGCACGATGTCCGAGGACGGGTTCGATCTCGCCGGGTTCTGCGTCGGCGCGGTCGACGAGGCGTCGGTGATCGGGCCGTCCCGGGTCGTCGACGGCGACGTGCTGATCGGGCTGGCCTCGAGCGGGCTGCACGCGAACGGCTACTCCCTCGTGCGGCACGCGCTCCTGGCGCGGTACGCGCTCGACGACGCCCCGGTCGAGCTCGGGCGAGCGCTCGCCGACGAGCTGCTGGAACCGTGCGCGATCTACGCCCCGCACGTGCTCGCGCTCGCGCGTGAGGGCCTCCTCCACGCGGCCGCCCACGTGACCGGCGGCGGCCTCCTCGAGAACGTGCCCAGGTCGATTCCACGAGGCCTCGGCGCGGAGATCGAGCGCGGAACGTGGCCCGAGCAGCCGGTGTTCGGGCTCGTGCAGGCGGCCGCCGAGGCCACCGACGACGAGATGTTCGCCACGTTCAACATGGGGATCGGCATGGTGCTCCTCGTCGGGGCGGACGACGCCGAGCGCGTGCTCGCAGGCCGAGGTCCGCATGACGTCTTCCGCATCGGCCGGGTCGTCGAGGGCGCGGGCGTGCACGTCGCCTGATCCGGCTCGCTCCGATGCACGAGCGGGGGGTCGGCGTGACTACACCGGCATCCCCCGGAGGCGATGCCGTCGGCACATGGACCCGGACTTCCGGCGGTCGTGGAACCGCCCGCTCGGTCCTTCAGTCGGACGGGGGAGCGGCCGTTACCACGTAGACGATGCAGAGCGAGAACCTGCGAACGACCCAGCTCCGGTCGGTGCTCGTGGTCGACGACGAACCCCAGGTCGTCTGGGTCCTGCAGTTCAGCCTCGAGGCCGAGGGGTACACCACCTACGCCGCGACCAATGGGGCCGATGCGCTCG
Source organism: Actinomycetota bacterium (assembly GCA_035711865.1). Classification (GTDB taxonomy): domain Bacteria; phylum Actinomycetota; class UBA4738; order UBA4738; family HRBIN12; genus JAOUEA01. The sequence continues at coordinate 17,337 of DASTBT010000106.1, read as the reverse complement.
CCGAGATCTCCGAGCATCGCCCCGGTCTCGTGGTGCTCGACATCATGATGCCGACGATGGACGGGTGGTGCGTGCTCGAGGAGCTGCTGAAGCTCCCGCACGACCGACGTCCCCGCGTCGTGGTCGTGAGCGCCCTGTCGTCGCTCCGCGATCGCGCGAAGGCCGCCGAGCTGGGCGCCGACGCGTACGTGCCGAAGCCGTTCAACGTCGATGAGCTGCTCGAGGTGCTCCACGGCCTCGAGGAGGCGTCGTAGGAACGGCCTGTTGCACCGTCGCCCTCAGTGAGGGCGGCGTTGGTGCTCCGTCGGGACCACCGTGGTCCCGACCGCCCGGAGCGTGAGGACCGGTTCGTCGAGGAACTCCGCCGCGCTCTCGCTGATGTCGGTGCGCGCCGCGCCGACCTTGTGGATCTCGAACTCGCAGCGCCGGGAGGTGTTCCCGACGCTCACGATCCTGCCACGGGCCTCGACCCAGTCGCCCGCGTAGAGCGGGGCGAGGAACTCCACCGACTCGTACGCGCGGAACAGCCCCTCGTCGCCGTCGTAGCGCATCGCCAGCTCGGTGACCAGGTCGCCCACGATCCTCAGCTGGGTGGCGCCCGCGACGAGGTTGCCGCCGTAGTGGGCGTCTTCCTGGCCGAGGCGCAGGCGGATCAACGAGGTGGGCAGCTCATCGGACATCGGTCGCAGCCTCCTGGTCGGGTACGGTGGCGTCAGCCCCTCTGCGGAGCCGGCGGCCGCTCGGGGATCACCTTGCCGTGGCGGACGCCCCGGGCCGGCACGCGAACCTCGGTGCCGTCCTTCTTCCGCACGAAGTAGGTCTCGGCCTCGGGGTCCCAGCGCTCGAAGACGCCCACCGCCTCGCTGGTGAACCCGTTCGGGAGCTCGAACTGGAACGTGACCCGCGAGCCGATGTCCCCCGGGCGCACGAGGTTCGTCGCCGGGCTCGGCGCCGGCCGGGGGAACGGATGCAGCCGCTCGGGCTCCGGCGCCGCCGCGGACTCGGCCGCGACCCGCTCTCGCTCCGCGGCCGCGGCCCCTTTCCAGGTCCGGTTGAGCCCCGCCTGCAGGTACGAGCCCCCGACGAAGGCGGCGACGATGTAGAGCAGCAGCGCGAGCCCCGCCGACGAGGGCTCCGCCCCCGCCTGCTCTTGGGCCGTGACCACCCGCCGTGCCGTGTGGAGGAACCCGGTCCATCCCACGAGCACGAGCACCGCGGCGACCGCGAGCAGCCACCAGAGGTCGGCGAGCACGGCGAGCACCACGAGCGGTGCCGCGATGAACAGCCCCACGATCGCCAGGGTGGCGACGAGCGGGCGGATCGAGTAGCTCCGCAGATACATGCGGATGTCGTCGTTGGCTCGGTAGTACCAGTACAGCCAGTAGAGGCCGAGGGTGACGGCGCTGAGGACGAATACGGCCACGGGCCGCACGAGTCGGTAGGTTCGCCCGTCGATCGTCAGGTCGGTGGCCATCGGGGCGCAGGATAGTCGAAGGGCGAGTGCGCAGGCCCCGACGGCGTCACTCCCCGGCTTCCCGGCGCGATGCCAGCATCGCCCCCGCGATCACGAGCACGATGCCGGCGATCGAAAGCGCTCGCACGGTCTCGTCGAGGAACACCGCGCCGAGCACGAGCGCCACGACCGGGATCAGATAGGTGGCGAACGAGGCCCGTGACGACCCCACGCGTGAGACCAGCTTTCCCATGAGCACGAACGCCAGTCCCGTCCCGATGGCTCCCAGAGCGGCGATCGCCGCGAGCGGTCCCCACGCGAACGACGAGCCGGTGAGTCCGACGACCCCCAGCGGCGCCGTCCAGACGACGGCGAGGCCCAACATGCGCGCCATGATCGGCAGCGAACCGTAGCGCTGGGTGAGCGGAGCGGCGATGTTGATCGCTATGCCGTAGCACTCGACGGCGAGGAGCACCAGCACGACGCCGAGCGCCTCGTCCGAGCCCTCAGCCAGCGAAGGTGCGGCGATCGCGGCCACACCCGCGAACCCCACGATCAGCCCGATCGTCTGGGCACGGCCGGGAAGCCGGTGCAGCATCACCGCTCCGATCGTGGTGGCGAAGATCGGCAGGGAACCGTTCAACAGGCCGGTGAGCCCAGACGAGATCCACTGCTGCGCCAGCGGGAAGAGCGTGAACGGCACCCCCACCCACAGGAACGAGAGCGCGATCAGACGGGCGCGATCCTCGCGTGTGATGCGTGTGCGCGAGGCCGGCACCAGCCACAGCGCGGCGGCTCCGAACAGCACCCGGAGCCAAGTGATGAGACCCGGCTCGAACGCCTCGAGGCCGAGGGAGATCAGCAGGAACGACGATCCCCAGATCAGTCCGATCGACGCGAACAGGGCCCAGTCGAGCGCCGTGAACGCTCCCCGGTGGGTGCCGACGCTCGTCGACAACACGCCGCGCCGAACCGGTGCCTGGGTCATGTCCCCCTTCAACTCGCGCCGAGGTGTGGGATGTTCCGGCTCACAACCGCGTGATCGAGCCGGCAGGTGGCTCCGGATAGGCCTCGGGATGCACCGCCCAGGCCAGGACCTCGAGCCCGTCGACGATGCGCGGACCCGGCCGTGAGAAGAACGACGTCGCGTCGACCGCGAATGCGTTGCGGTTGCGCGCCGCGGGCGTGTCGGCGATCTCGGGGTGGGCGAGCACCTGTTCGGCTTCGGCCTCGGCTTCCTCGAGGTAGTAGCCGCAGGGCATGTAGACGAGCACCTCGGGAGCGGCGTCGCGGATCTCGCGATGGGTCACGGTGCGCGAGGGCTCCCCTTTCGCCCCCAACAGGTTCGTCGCGCCGACGGCCTCGACCATCTCCGGCACCCAGTGCCCGGCGGCGAACGGTGGCTCCGCCCACTCCATGCAGAAGACGTTGACCGTGGGGAGCCGAACCGCCGTCCGCTTCGCTGCGTCGATGCGCTCGCGCATCGAAGCGGTGAGCTCGGCCGCCGGTTCCCCGGCGCCGAGCACGGCTCCGACGGTCTCGATCTGGGCGATGACCTCCTCGAGCGTGTTCGGATCCAGGGAGACCACCCGGGTGGCGTCGGTGAGCCCGAGCTGCCCGAGGGCCTGCTCGACGTGGCCCGCCGGCACCGCGCAGACGCGACACAGGTCCTGCGTGAGGATCACGTCGGGTTGCTCGCGCCGGATCAGCTCGGTGTCGAGCACGTAGAGCGGGGCGCGGTCGTCCATGCGTTCGCGAACGGCGGCGTCGATCTCCCGGGACGTGAGGGGGCGCCCCTGTGGCAGCGCGCTGCGCGACACGACCGGCTTCGTCACGGCCTCGGCCGGGAAGTCGCACTCGTCGGTCACGCCGACCAGGTCGTCACCGAGGCCGAGCGCGTAGACGATCTCGGTCGCCGACGGCAGCAGCGAGACGATCTTCATCGGGGCAGGTCCTCCAGTCGCTCGGTAGACGAGACGTTCTCGATCAGGTCGTTCAGCGCACGTCCGACCGTGGCCCCGTCGAGCACCCGATGGTCGAACGTGCAGCTCAGCGTCGAGGCCGGCCTCGCGACGACCTCGCCGTCGACGATGAGGGCGCGGGGAGCGATCACCCCCAGCGCGAGCGTGACGCTGGTACCCGGCGACAGGATCGGCGTGCCCGCTTCGCTCCCGTAGGTGCCGGTGTTGCTGACGGCGATCGTGGCTCCCGTGAGCTCGTCGAGGGTGAGGGAGTCGGCACGGGCCGCCTCGGCGAGCCGCGCGATCTCGGCGGTGAGAGCCGCGATCCCGAGCGAGCCGGCGTCGCGCACGACCGGCACGACGAGGCCACGCTCGGTGTCGGCAGCGAGCCCCACGTGCACGTCCGGGCGCTCCTCGACGCCCTCCACACCCCATACCGCGTTCAGTCCTGGATGGCTCCCGATCGTGCGGCAGAGCGCCGCGACCACGACGGGCAGCGGCGATACGCCCAGGGCCGCACGGAAGGTCTCGAGCGCGGAGCAGTCGACCGTGCGGAACGTCGTCACCTGCGGGATCGCCGCCTGCCGTTCCAGGGCGGCCGCGATCGGTGCCCGCGACGGTCGAGCGGTCGGGGCGCTCTCGCCGCTCGCGCCCCCCGCCGCGCGCACGTCGTCTTCGGTGATCCGACCGCCTGGTCCGCTGCCGGCGACCGATGCCAGGTCGACCCCGAGATCCCTGGCGAGCTTCCGCACGGGCGGCGTCGCGCGAGCGGGATCCGAGCGAGGAGCACCTTCGTCCGCCGGGTCGCCGGACGGAGCGAACGTCACCAGCGGAGCGCCGACCGGCACCTTGTCGCCCACTGCCCCGTGCAGCGAGACCACCTCGCCCCCGTACGGCGACGGGACCTCGACCGTGGCCTTCGCGGTCTCGATCTCGACCAGCGGCTGGTTCAGCGCGACCTCGTCTCCCTCGGAGACGAGCCACCCGACGATCTCGCCTTCCTCGAGCCCCTCGCCGAGGTCCGGCATCGCGAAGACACGCTCCGAGGCGGCCATCAGTACGCGACCACCTCGCGCACCGCGCCGGCGATGCGCTCGACGCTCGGCAGGTAATGGTGCTCGAGCGCGGCCGGTGGGTAAGGTACGTCGTAGCCGGTCACCCGTCTCACCGGGGCCTCGAGGAAGTCGAACGCCTCCTCGACGATGCGCGCGGCGACCTCGGCGCCGAGGCCCAGCGTGCGCGGCGCCTCGTGCACGACCACGGCCCGGCCGGTCTCGCGCACGCACCGGGCGATCGTGCCGGTGTCGAGCGGGGAGAGGGTGCGCAGGTCGACCACCCGGACGCGGACGTCTTCGCCTTCGAGCGTGTCGGCTGCGTCGAGGCAGCGGGACACCATCGAGCCGTAGGTGAAGATCGTCGCCACATCGCCCTCGCGAACGACCGCCGCCTCGCCGATGCCCGGCCCGTCGACGTCGTAGGCGACCTCGCCTTTCACCCAGTACCGCGCCTTCGGCTCCAGCACGATCACCGGATCCGGATCGGCGATCGCGAGCCGCAGGAGACGGTAGGCGTCGCCCGGGGTCGAGGGCGTGACGACCTTGAGCCCGGCCGTGTGCACGTAGTACGTCTCCGGGCTCTCACCGTGGTGCTCCTTGCCCTTGATGCCGCCGAACGCCGGCATGCGGATCGTGATCGGCATGTCGACCCGCCCGCGCGTGCGCTCCCGCATCTTCGCGACGTGGTCGATGATCTGCTCGAGCGCCGGGTAGCTGAACGAATCGAACTGCATCTCGACGACGCTGCGCCATCCCGCGAACGCCAGTCCCACGGCCGCACCGGCGATGCCCGCCTCGCTGATCGGGGTGTCGAAGACGCGTCGGTCGCCGAACTCCGCCTGCAGACCCTCCGTCACCCGGAAGACGCCCCCCGACCGGCCCACGTCCTCGCCGTAGACGAGGACGCGGTCGTCGGTCCGCAACGCATCTCGCAGCGCCCGGTTCAGCGCCGCCACCATCGTGACCTCAGCCACCGAGCACCTCGCTCCGCTGCGCGGCGAGCTCCTCGGGCGGCTCCGCGTACGTCCAGTCGAACATCCACTCGGTCGGCGGCGCCGGTTGCGCCACCACGCCCTCGCGGATCTCGAGCACCTCGGTCTCGATCTCGGAGGCCCAGCCCGCGAGGGCGTCCTCGTCGACGACGCCCTCGGCCTCGAGCCACCGACGGAAGCGTTCGATCGGATCGGACGCCCTGGCGGCCTCGACCTCGGCGTCGTCGCGGTAGCGCCCGGGGTCGTCGGCGGTGGAATGCGCCCCGATGCGATAGGTGAGCGCCTCGATCAGGGTCGGACCTTGGCCCGCGTATGCACGCTCGGCCGCCTCGCGCGTGGCCCGGTACACCGCGAGCAGGTCGTTACCGTCGATCCGCACGCCGGGGAACCCGTACCCCTCGGCCCGCTCGTGGATCTCCCCCGCGGTCTGGCGCTCGGTGGGCACGCTGATCGCCCATCCGTTGTTCTGGCAGAAGAGCACGACCGGCGCCGCGAACACCCCCGCGAGGTTCGCCCCCTCGTGGAAGTCGCCCTCGCTCGTGGCCCCGTCGCCGAAGTAGGCGAGCGAACACGCTCGGACCCCGTCGAGCGAGAGGCCCATCGCGTAGCCCACGGCGTGCACGATCTGGGTCGCCACCGGGATGCAGATCGGTCCGAACTTGGTCGCGCGGGGATCGTACGGGCCGCCGTGCCACGTGCCCCGGTGATAGGCGAGGTACTGCACCGGGTCGACCCCACGCACGAGCGCCGCCGCGAGTTCTCGGAACGTCGGGAAGACGAAGTCGTCGGCCCCCAGCGCCATCGCGCTGCCGACCTGGGCGGCTTCCTGGCCCTCGAACCCGGGGTAGACCGTCAGCTCGCCCTGGCGCTGCAGGGCGATGCACTCGCGGTCGAGGCGCCGGGCGAGCAGCATCCAGCGAAGCGCCGCGCGGAGCTCGTCCGGGCCGAGCCCGACGTCGGTGTCGCCCACCGCCGTGCCGTCCGGGGCGAGCACGCGGACCGGCTCCGAGCCACGCCGGAGGTCAGGTTCGGACGCCACGCGGATCCCCCTCGAGTTCCCTGCATCGGACGTCGAGAGCATAGGGGAAGCCGGCAGACCGTAGACTCGACCGAAGATGGTGCCCAGCGCGTTCCTCCGTGTGTACCAGCCGCTCGATGCGTTCGAGCGCGGCGAGCAGCTGCACTGGGAGCGATACCTGCTGCACGGGCCCGAGGTGACGTCGTTCCGGCCCCGATACGCCGACCACCGCACCGTGGGTCATCTCGGCGTGCTCGCGCCGGCCGAGGCCGACACCGCCGACGTGCTGCACGCCGACGGACGCACGCTGATCAGCCCGCGCCGCATCCGCATGCGGGTGCTCGCCGCGATGGTCTCGTTCCGCGAGACCCAGCCGATCGAGCTGTGGGACCAGTTCGTGACGAGGAAGGACGGCCGCCGCGCCGCCAGGGACCTGGCCCGTCTGCGCCGGCGCGACCCGTCCGCGGTCGCGTTCTGCCACCAGAGCCCCTGGCACGTGCCGATCCGCTGGTTCGTGCTCTTCCGCGACGAGGAGCGCGAGATCGTCGAGGACGTGCACGGGCGGTGGCGACTGCGCTATCGAACCACCACCCGCCGCGCGATCCGGCGGGCAGAGCAGGCGATCGCGCCGCTGCGCCGGAGCGACCTCGGCCCGATCGGCGACCTGATCGTGGACCTGCACCAGTGGATGGTGCAGTTCGATCCGTCCTCGGTGGTCGAGCTCGACTACGCGGAGCTTTGCGACTTCCAGCGGTGGGACGAGCTCGACGACGACCACTCGGCTCGCGACATCCACGACGCGCTCGAGGCCCTGGAGGCAGGGGAGTACCCGAGGGCCGCCGACGTGTACCAGGGCGTGCTCACGCGCTGGGCCGAGGTGCGGAGCCGCGAGATCCTGAACTGAGTGGCCAGGGGCAGAATCGAACTGCCGACACCGCGGTTTTCAGCCGCGTGCTCTGCCAACTGAGCTACCTGGCCGCGCGTCGAAGTGTAGCGAGTGGACGCCGGTCCGGGCTCGCCTCCCTTTTCTCGGCCCAGCTCAGGACGAGGTGTCGGCCGATCGCCGCCTTCGCCACGCCCAGCGCCCGGCGAGCACGAGGATCGCCGCCCCCAACACGAACCATCCGATCGAGGACAGGATGCGATCGATCAGCTCCACGTTGTTGCCGATGAGGGTCCCAAGAAGCACGACCGCCGTCGCCCAGCCGACGACGAGCGGCACCGAGTAGAGGAAGAACGTGCGCATCGGCACGTCGGCCATGCCCGCCGCGAAGGGCACCATCCCCGCGACTCCGGTCGCGAACCGGCCGGCGACGATCGTCTTCCCGGCGTTCGCATGGATCGCCTCGCTCGCCCGATCGAGCTTCGTGCCGATCCGGTCGGCGAAGGGCAGGTGGCCGACGGCGGAGCGGCCGTACCGCCGACCCACGACGTAGCCGGCCGTCTCCCCGGCCAAGGCCCCGGCGATGCCGAGCGCGATCACGATCGGCACCGACATCTCTCCCGCCGCGGCGTAGACGCCCGCCGTCGCGAGGATCACGTCGCCGGGGATCAGCACCCCGAGGAACGCGGCCGATTCCAGGAACATCGCGGTCGGAACGATCGCGTATCCCACGGTCGTGAAGGCAGGGCGCAGCCAGTCGATGATCTCGGTGACGATCGCCGTCACGGCGTCAGGAACGCTCGAGCTCGACGGTCGTCGCGATGCCGAGATGCAGCGCGAGCGACGTGAGGCCCGACCACAGCACGAGCGCGACGACGGCGAGCAACGGCCCGTAGGTGCGCGTCGTGGTGGTCGACATCGCGAAGTATGCGCCGAGCAGCACGGTGAGGATCGTCCACACGATGAGCGCGACGAGCGCGCCCGCGGCGCGATGTCGAGGAGTGCCGATCGGCAGGGTGGGCGCCATCCGTAGCATCAGGAGCAGGCCGGCAGCGACGAGCGCGATGCCGATCGGCCACCGAACGATGTTCCACACGAGCTCGGCCGAGTCCTCCAGGGCGAAGCCTTCGGTCACCGAGCCGCCGCCGGCGAGCACGAGGCCTCCGATGCCGAGCAGCAGCCCGACGGGGATCGCGAGGAGCGCGGCGCGCACGTACTTCTCGGCGCCCGACCGCTCTTCGTCGTGCCCCCGGCCGGCGAGGCGGTCGGCGCTGCGCTGCACCTGCGCCATGGCGAACATGCCGGAGATCCAGGCCGCGCCGAGTCCGACGAGGGCGACGAACGCGCCCCCCGATGCTCCCTGCTGGGCAGCTTCCTGTAACAGCCGCCCGGAAGGTCCCGGTGCCACGCTCGTCGCGAGGTGCTGCACGGTGCGACGCACCTCGGCGAGGCCGAGGACGCTCGCGAGACCCACGAGCCCGATGAACCCGGAGAGCATGATGAACACCGCCTGGTACGCGAGTGCCCGGGTGTGGCTCGTGCCGTCGGCCTCGCGAAACCGGCGCACGACGTCGGCGGCGAACCGGCCCTTCGATCGGGCCGACGCCGCGGGAACGCGGACCATGGTGTCGTGGCTCGTCGATCGCATGTCCTCCCATGTTCCCTCTGTCCACCGAGACCAAACCAACGATGCGTTCCTGAGCGCGGGCGACTACAGTCCCAGCCCATGGCGGAGGACCGAGCGGTCGACCGGTGGTTGCTCCGCGCCGCCGATCGCGGCAACCCGGCGACCGAGCTCGACCGACGGCACGAGGACGGCCTCGCATGGACGGCAGGGAACGCCGCAACGCTGCTCGTGCACGGAGATCGGTACTTCGAGGCGCTCCACCGCGATCTGTGCGACACCGTGTCCGGCGACGAGGTCTCGTTCGCCGATTGGCGTGGAGACCCCGACGAGCAGCTCGTCGACGGCGTCACCCTCCGCGACGTGCTGGTCGATCTCGCGGAGCGAGGCGTCCTCGTGCGTGGGTTGGTGTGGCGCTCCCATCCGAAGCTCGCCGGCTTCCATCTGGAGCACCACGTCGAGCTCGCCGCCGAGGTCAACGATCGTGGCGGCCAGATCCTGCTGGACCAGCGGGTGCGCTCGGCGGGATCGCACCACCAGAAGCTCGTGGTGATCCGTCATCGCGACGATCGGGCTCGCGACGTGGCCTTCGTCGGCGGCATCGACCTGTGTCACGGGCGCCGCGACGGCTCGCACCACCTCGGTGACCCGCAGCCCGAAGACCTCGACGATCGCTACGGCGCGCGCCCTCCGTGGCACGACGTCATGATCCGCATCCGGGGGCCAGCGGTGGCCGACCTCGAGCACACGTTCCGGGAACGCTGGAACGATCCGACGCCGATGGAGGACCGCCGAACGCCGTGGCGGACGCTCGTCTCGAAGCTGTCGAGGCATCCCTCCCACCCCGCGCCCATGCCGAAGACGGGTCCTGCCCAGCCTCCGGCCGGTGAGCTCTCGGTCCAGGTGTTGCGGACCTACCCGGCGAAGCGGCCCCCGTATCCGTTCGCTCCCGAGGGTGAACGGAGCATCGTGCGGGCCTATCGAACCGCCTTCCGGCACGCCCGATCGCTGATCTACGTCGAGGACCAGTACCTGTGGTCGAGCGATGTGGCCGACCTGTTCGTCGACGCGCTGGAACGGACGCCGTCGCTGAAGCTCGTCATCGTCGTTCCCCGCATCCCCGACCGCAACGGGCCGTTCTCCGGCCCGCCGCACCGGCTGGCCCAGCTCGCGCTCGTCGACCGGCTCGATGCGTTCGGACACGACCGTTTCGCGATCTTCGATCTGGAGAACGAGGCCGGCACGCCGATCTACGTTCACGCGAAGACCATCGTGGTCGACGACACCTGGGCGGCCGTCGGCTCGGACAACCTGAACATGCGATCGTGGACCCACGACTCCGAGCTGTCGTGCGCGATCCTCGACGCGGAGCGCGACGAGCGGGCGCCGACCGATCCCGGGGGGCACGGCGATGGCGCACGTCGATTCGCGCGCGATCTGCGGCTCACGTTGATCGGCGAGCACCTCGGCATCGATGGTGACGAGCGACTCGCCGACCCGGTCCGCTCGTTCGAGCAGATGCGCGCCGCGGCCGACGCCCTCGACGCCTGGCACGAGGGCGGGAAGCGGGGCCCTCGCCCTCCGGGCCGGCTGCGGCACCATCGTCTGCCGGCCGTGCGGTGGTGGGAACGATGGTGGGCCTGGCCCGTGTACCGCTCGGTGGTCGACCCCGACGGACGGCCGCGGTCCATGCGGGGCACCGACACGTACTGACGGCTGTGCGGCGCGTTTCGCTCGGCGACCTGAAGGGGAAGCCCGTTCCTGTACCCCACGCTGAGGAGCAGGCGATGACCAAGGACGCCGGACGACCCAAGAACGGTACGGAGGAGCGGGGCGAGCTGAACGAACAGGCGGGGGCCGTGCGCCAGCTGGCCGGCCGGCTCAAGAAGGACCGTGCGCTCGAGGCGAAGGGATTCGTGCAGCGGGCGAAGGGAACGGTCCAGAAGGCCATCGGCGCCGCCGGGCGGAAGCTCGGCGACCCCGGCGACGCGCGCTGACACCGGCTCGAAGCGACGAGGAGGAGACACCACCCTCGGTCCTCCGGCTGAGCGCGGACGATCCCCATCGCATGCGAGGATGAGGCGTGTCTCCGCCGCCGCCTGTCGACGAGATGGTTCCCGCGGGAGCGAACGCCAACACGATCAACGCCGTCCTGGCCGCCCCGAGCAACGAGGTCGTCGGGTTCGAGGGGAGCGCCTACGATCTGACGGCACCGCTCAAGCCGAGGGACGGCCAGGAGCTTCGGGGTCCCGTCTCGTTCGACTTCGGCAGACGCGTCCCGTTCGGGATGCGCCTGCGCAACGAGGTGGAAGGCGTGACGCTCCGCCGGGTGTCCATGCGTTCCTGCACCCGAGCGTGCCTGCAGCTCGGGCACCACACGACCGTGATCGAAGGCACGTTCTCCGACGCCGGGTGGCAGGGCATCGTCGGAAACTTCGAGCGGCGGTCGGCCCACGTGATGCTGCGTGACGTCGAGCTGACCGCCAACGGGTGGGATCCGGCGGCGCCCGGCAGCGGCGCCGGCGGTCTCAAGGTGTTCCTGACCGGTCCCAAGCAGGGCGCCGAGCCCGGATCGGGCGTCGTCGTCGAGGGTGGGCGCTCGCACCACAACGAGGGCAACGGCTACTGGTTCGATCACGACTGCGCCGGCGACATCGTTCGAGGAGCGGAGGCCGACCATTGCACGAGGAAGGGCGTGTTCGAGGAGGTCGGCGCCGGGCCGTTCCTGCTGGAGGGCTCCGACGTGCACGACAACGGTCATGCGGGGTTCCAGACCACGAACACGCCGAGAGGGGTCGTGCGCAACAACCGGTTCGCTCGGAACGGCACGGGGGTCGCGATCGCCCTGCTGACGATCGATCGTGACGACCATGGCGGCCCCTTCGAGGACTGGGTCGTCGAGGACAACGAACTCGGCGGCGATCGGCTCCGCATCACCGCTCCGGCCGGAGCGATCACCCGCCGGAGGAACGCCTGAACGCGGACGCCGCGCCGGCCTTGGCGAGCCGACACGGCGTCGATGGCGCGCCCGACGGGCTTCGATCCCGCGATCTCCGCCTTGACAGGGCGGTGAGGACGGCCGGACTCCTCTACGGGCGCACGTGGTGTTCCTGTTGTCTGGCGCCGCACCGAACCTGGAAGGTTCTGACACGGAACCGTGCCCCCAACGGGATTCGAACCCGTGCTTCCGCCTTGAAAGGGCGGCGTCCTAGGCCGCTAGACGATGGGGGCGCAGGTGCTCCTCCAGCAGGGTAGCGGCCGCAGACGGCGGCCGACAGAGTATAGCCGTGACCCCGACCCGGGCACGCCCGTCACGGCTCGCCATGCTCGTGGCATGGACGTATCGTCGACCCGCCGAAGGCGGGCTCACCAGGGAGGTCGTCCGATGCGCCGGACGCTCGTGTTCGTGGTCTCGACCGTCTCGCTCGCGCTCGCGGGGTGCAGCGATGCGGCGCCGCCCACCGATGGGGGGTCACGCGCGGCGCAGCCCTCGCCCGAGGTCGACGAGGAGCGGCTCGGAGTGTACTCGGCGCTCATCACGGAGCTGAGCGGGGCCGAGAGCGGTGACTGGGATCGCGTGTACGTGGTCACGGGCCTCTGCGACGAGGCCGCGGAACCTTCGAGCCCGAAGGGGTGCGAGGACGCCCTGTCGGCGATGGAGCGGGCCGCCCTCCGCGAGCGGTTGGGCATCGACGGACTGCGCTTCGTCGACGACCCCACGCCGATCTACGAGCACGAAGGCTGGCTCACGGGACGGCCGAGGGAGATCGTGCTGCGGCTCGGGCCGATCGTCGAGCGCGACGGCGAGGTGAGGGTCGGCGCGAGCTACGGCTGCGGCGGCCTGTGCGGTTCCGGCACGACCTACGTGCTCGAACGCCGAGGCCGGCAGTGGAAGGTCGTCGGTCAGCGCGGCATGATGTGGATCGCCTGACCCCGCTCGATCGTTCGGTCCACCGCGGGGGCCTCCTCGAAGCGGAGCCGGTCACCCTGCCTGATATCGGTGCCGGCCGCGAGCTCGAGCACGTGGCGGACCCCCCGCCGGGCCAGCACGACCCTGTGGGGCGCCACGACTCCGACCGAGCGCACGCCGAGCCACCGATCGAGGCAGGCGACCGTGATGGGGTGCCTCATGCCGATCGTGTGCACGGACCGGCATCGCCGGAAGAACATCGCGCGACCGGGTTCCAGGTTCTCGCGTGCGCGGAGCCCGCGAACGCGCTCGCGCCGAGTGGCCGGCAGCTCGGCGACCAAGCGCAACCCGCGAGGGCCTCTGAGCCGCACGGTGCGCATGGCCGGAGCGTAGCGCCGGCCCCCGACACATCATGGAACTTCCGCTCGAGCCGGGCCGGCCGGGGGCCCGAGGTGACGGGCTCCCTCACGTTGATGCTCTGTGGCGACGTGATGCTGGGGCGCGGTCTCGACCAGGCTCTCGCGCACCCCGGCGATCCCGCCCTGAACGAGAGGAACGTGCGCGACGCCCGCCGGTACCTCGCCCTCGCCGAGGAGGCGTCGGGACCGCTCCCGCGTCCGGTCGACGACGCCTGGCCGTGGGGTGAGGCCTTGGGTGAGATCCGGAGGGGCCGGCCCGCTGTCGTGGTGGTCAACCTCGAGACCAGCGTCACCACCTGCTCGGACTTCGCCCCCGGCAAGGGGATCCACTACCGGATGAATCCCGCCAACCTCGGGGCGCTGCTGGCGGCGGAACCGAACGTCTGTGTCCTGGCGAACAACCACGTCATGGACTTCGGGGCGCGAGGGCTCACCGAGATGCTCCGCGCACTGGAGGGAGCCGGGCTCGGGACCGCGGGTGCCGGGCGGGACCTCGACTCGGCCTCCGCTCCGGCGATCGTATCCGCGGACGGCGGGCCCCCGGTGGCCGTACTCGCGTACGCCCACGCGAGCAGCGGGGTCCCCGACGGCTGGGCGGCGTCGACCGACCGGCCGGGCGTCGCGCTCCTGCCCGACCTCTCGGCCCAGACCGCCGCGCTCGTCGCCGCGCACGTGGAGCGCGAGAAGCGGCGCGGCGCGATCGTGGTCCTCTCGCTGCACTGGGGGTCGAACTGGGGGTACGACGTCCCCGACCAGCAGATCCGCTTCGCCCACCGGATGGTCGACGCCGGGGTCGACGTCGTCCACGGTCACTCGTCGCATCATCCCCGTCCGATCGAGATATATGCCGGCCGGCTCGTCCTGTACGGCTGCGGGGACTTCGTCAACGACTACGAGGGGATCGGGGGCTACGAGCACTACCGTGATGACCTGCGCCTCCTCTACCGGGTGGACCTCGCGACGGACGGTGCGCTCGAGGCGGCCGATCTGGTGCCGTTCCGGTCGCGACGGCTCCGGCTGGAACCCGCGACCTCACCCGACGTCAGGTGGCTGGCGTCGGTGCTGGACCGAGAGAGCCGGGGCTTCGGCGCGCGAGTCCGGCACACGGCCGAGGACCGCATCCTCCTGGAACGGCTCGACCGGTGAGCCCGCGTCGGGGCGGACCGGCGAGAGTGGGCCCGGCAGGATTCGAACCTGCGACACGAGGGTTAAAAGCCCCCTGCTCTGACCGGGCTGAGCTACGGGCCCCGCCGGAATCCTACGAGCGGTGCTCGTTCCCGGCAGTCACGCGACGGGCCGGCTCGGGCATGTCCAGGACGAACGACCCGCCGCCCGCTCGAACCGAGGAGGCTCTCGCATGATCCGCAGGACCTGGACCGTCGCGCTCGTGATCGTGGCTCTGGTCGTGCTCGCCGTCGGCGCACGTGCGATGGCGCAGGACGACGGCGGTGGCGGCGACCGACGCACCGTCACGGTGACATCGACCGCGACCGTGGGGAGCGAGCCCGACCAGGCGTCGCTGCGGCTGGGCATCGCGACCATGGCAGACGACAGTGCCGACGCGCTGGCCGAGAACGGAACGATCACCGACGACGTCCTCGCGGCCCTGCGCGATGCCGGGATCGACCCCGCCGACGTGCGGACCGAGAGCCTCGACGTGTTCCGGCGTACGATCGACCGTCGGACCCCGCGGGAGCGCAGGGTCTACGTGGCCGACGGCACGTTGGCGATCACAGTGCGCGACCTCGACGGGGTCGGGGCGGTGATCGAGGCCGCCGTCGGGGCCGGTGCGACCAGCGTCCGCGGTCTGCGGTTCGAGGTCTCCGACCCGGCCGAGTCCCGCGCATCCGCGCTCGAGCAGGCGGTGCAGGGCGCTCGCGTGAAGGCCGACGCGATGGCGTCGGCGGCGGGCGCGTCCGTCACGGGTGTCGAACGGATCGTCGAGGAAGGGGCCGCTCGGCCCGTGTACGAGCAGTACAGGGCCGCGGCGCTGAGCGCCTCGGACTCCGCGGTCGCCGTCGTACCTCCCGACGAGCTCGACACCAGCGTGACGGTGACGGTCACCTGGAACCTCGGCTGATCTCGGTCCGATCAGCCTGGGTACCGGTTCGTGATCGGCATGCGCCGGTCGCGCCCGAACGCCTTCGGCGTGATCTTCACGCCGGGGGCTGCCTGGCGGCGCTTGTACTCGTTACGGTCGACCATGGCGACGACCCGTTCCGCCACGGCGCGCTCGAACCCCGCCTCGACCATGTCGTCGACGCCCAGGTCGTCCTCGACGTAGGCCTCGATCACCGGGTCGAGCACGTCGTATGGGGGCAGCGAGTCCGTGTCCTTCTGGCCGGGACGCAGCTCGGCGCTGGGCGGCTTCTCGATCGTGCGCTCGGGGATCGGGGGCGTC
Organism: Actinomycetota bacterium; assembly: GCA_035711865.1. GTDB lineage: Bacteria > Actinomycetota > UBA4738 > UBA4738 > HRBIN12 > JAOUEA01. Next base: position 1,621 of record DASTBT010000106.1, on the reverse strand, counting down.
TCGTTCCGCGCCGAGGCGGTGGCGTTCCGCCACGCCGCGAGCTCGTACACGAGCGTCTTCGGCACGTCCTTGATCGGTGCGAACCCGCCGGCCATGTCGCCGTAGAGCGTCGAGTAACCGACCGCGTACTCGCTCTTGTTCCCGGTGGCGAGCACGATGGGCCCGAACTTGTTCGACAGCGCCATCAGCACGTTGCCGCGGATGCGCGCCTGCAGGTTCTCCTCGGTCACGTCCTCCGTGGTGCCGGCGAACAGCTCGGCGAGCGAGTGCCGGTACGCGTCGAGGACACTCGTGATCTCGACGGTGTCGATGCGGATGCCGAGCCGCTTCGCGCAGTCGACCGCATCCTCGATGCTCTCGGAGGAGCTATAGGGCGAGGGCATCGCCAGCGCCTGCACGGCGTCGGCGCCGAGCGCGTCGGCGGCGAGCGTCGCGACCAGCGCGGAGTCGATGCCGCCGGACAGTCCAAGCACGGCCCCGTGGAACCCGTTCTTCCGCACGTAGTCGCCGAGGCCGAGCGCGAGCGCTCGCCAGACCTCCTCGGCATCGTCGGCCGGCCACGCGGGTCGCGGGTCGGCGAAGACCGTGTCGCCGTGCAGGTCGATGACGAGCAGGTCCTCGCTGAACGACGTGGCCCTCGCGCGCACGGTCCCGTCGGGTGCCACCATCATCGAGCCGCCGTCGAAGACCAGCTCGTCCTGCCCGCCGACCGCGTTCACGTAGGCGACCCAGGCGCCGGTCTGACGGGCCCGCGCCGCCAGGATCTCGGCGCGCTCGGCGGTCTTGCCCCGGTGGTAGGGCGATCCGTTGATGTTGAGGATCAGTGGGAGCCCTGCGTAGCCGGAGAACGGTTGCGAGTCGTGCCACGCGTCCTCACACACCGAGAGGCCGATGGTGAGCCCACCGACCTCGACGCGGACGCCGGCGGCGCCGGGCACGAAGTATCGCTGCTCGTCGAAGACCCCGAAGTTCGGCAGCTGGATCTTGTGGTAGGTCGATTCGACGGTGCCGTTGCGAAGCAGGGCAGCCGCGTTGTGCACGCCTGCGTCGGATCGGTCGATGAATCCGGCGACGACCGGGCACGACGACGCCGTCTTGCGGGCGAGGGCGTCGAGAGCCTCGAGGTTCTCGCTCACGAACTCCCCTCGGAGCACGAGGTCCTCGGGCGGGTACCCGGGAACCGCGAGCTCGGGGAAGGCGACCACGTCGGCGCCGCCCTGCGTCGCTCGCTCGGCCACCTCGGACATGCGAGCGATGTTGCCGTCGAGATCGCCGACGGTGAGGTTCACCTGCCCGAGCGCGATCCGCGGCATACGTCAGAGCCTACGTGAGGGGAAGCGAGCGGCAGCATCACGCCGCGCCGCTACTCGGTCCCCCCGATGTCGACGTTGTACGCCTCCCAGACCAGGTCGGCACCCTTCTGACGGTGGCGGATCACCCTTCCGATGAACCGCTGGAGGTCGTCGCGGGCGTCCTCGAGCGGCCAGTCGGCCCCGCCGATCGAGGTGTGCTCGAGCCGGTCCAGCATCTCTTCGATGCTCGACGAGATGTCGGGGTGTTCGTCCCGCAGGCGTTTCAGCGTGCCGTCGAGCCGCGGTGCCCGCATGATGATCTCCTCGTA
>DASTBT010000105.1:0-35379 GCA_035711865.1 Actinomycetota bacterium | reverse complement strand
CCCATGTAGAGCGAGGTCCCGCATCCGACGATCGCGACGCGTTCGCCACGAGCGGGGAGTACTGCCGAGACCTCGTGGGCCAGCCCTGCCGCCCGTTTCCATCGATCGGGCTGCGAAGCGATCTCCTGCTCGGTTTCGCTCACTCTGGCGCAATCTAGAGCATATTCACGCACGTGGTCAATCCAGTCGAGCATGTGGCGCGCACCATGCCCCGGCACGTATATTCGCGCGGTGCGACGTTCAGGACGGCTGAGTGAGATCCTCGCGATCCTGGCGGCCGACGGCGCGGTCGACGTCGGGTCGCTCGCCGATCGGCTCGGGGTGTCCGAAGCCACGGCGCGCCGGGACCTCCAGCTGTTGGAGGAGCAGCGCATGCTCGCCCGCACCCACGGTGGCGCGGTCGCGAACGACGTGATGTACGAGCTGCCGCTGCGGTACAAGGCGGCGCGCCGCCATCCCGAGAAGATCCGCATCGCGCGTGAGGCGGCGCGCCGCGTCGTCGATGGAGCCGTCGTCGGTCTCACGGGTGGGACGACGACGACCGAGGTCGCCCGCGCGATGCTCGACCGGACCGGCCTCACCGTGGTCACGAACGCGCTCAACATCGCGAGCGAGCTCGCGCTCCGGTCCGACCTGAAGCTCGTGGTGACGGGCGGAACCGCGCGGCCTGAGTCGTACGAGCTGGTCGGGCCCGTGGCCGAGCGGGCGCTCGAGGAGATGCGCCTCGACATCGCGGTCGTGGGGGCCGACGGCGTCGCGCTCGAGGACGGGCTCACCACCCACCACGAGGTTGAAGCGGCCACGAACCGGATGCTGCTCGAGCGATCCCGCACGGTGGTGGCGGTGGCCGACAGCTCCAAGCTGGGGATCGCGACGTTCGCTCGCATCTGTCCGCTCGGCGCAGTCGACGAGCTGATCACCGACGTCGCGGCCGCCCCGTCGGCGGTCGAACCGATGCGGGACGCAGGCGTGATCGTCACGATGGTCTGACCGGTCCCATGGCGATCCGGGCACCCGCCGTCACGGCCGCGGAACCGCCAATCCGTCCGCGCCCGGCGCCGACGTCGTCAGGCCCGCGCCGGATCGCTCGAGCCGTTCCATCATGAGCCTCGCCCGACGAACACGCTCACGGGCCATGGCGACCGCGACCCCCTCGAGGTGCTGGCCCCACGGATAGAGCGCCGGCGCGTTCCGTAACCCGAACTTGACGTACAGCGGCGCCGCCACCCGGATCAGCTCGAGCACTTCGTGCTCTCGCACGAACCCTCCGAGGTCGTCGGGCGACTCGATGTACACATCGAGGGGCACGTCGACCGCTGCGCGCATCGCCGCGAGCTGGGCTGGGCCGAGGTCCCCGGGCACGTTCAGCGTGTCCGCTCCGAGCCCCGCAACGACGCGGGCTGAGGCCGGGTTGCCGATCGCGGCCATCACCGAGACCTTGGCCTGCATGTCGTTGGGAAGGCCTCCCGTGCGCCGGAGCTCCGCGAACGACGCGAGGACGCCGATGTCGGCGATCAACACGCTGCGGAACCCGTGCTCGGCTGCTCGCATCGCATCGTCGAGGCAGGCGCGGAGCTGATCGTGGCCCCACGCCGCCGCACCCAGGGCGCCGCCCGCCGGTGAACGAGCGCTCGCCGATGGACCCCACGACGCACCGGGTCGCGCGAACAGGCTGACCTCGACGCCTGCATCGGTGGCCGCCCGAGCCATGCGATCCAGCTCGGCGTCGGTGAGCATCGATACCCCGCTTCCCTGCGACACGCGGCGAACCGGGACGTCGACCGCCGCGGCCTCCTCGAGCACGGCCTCGAGACATGCCGGCCCCTCGACGCTCGGGATCTCGATCCGGAACGCGACGCCGTCGGGGAATCGGCCGGCCGATCCCTGGACATCGGCCGGCTCGCTCGCCGGCACACCGAGAGCGGCGAGCGCGGCATCGATCGCTCGTTCCGCCGCGTCGCTCATCGCGCACTCGGCTTCGGACCGAACCGAGGCAGCCACCGCGCCTCGGCCTCCAGCATGCGATCGGTCATCTCGTGGATGTTCGGCAGGGTCTGCATCGCGCTGGTCAGTGGGTCGAGTGCGACCGCTGCGTGCACCAGATCTCGATCGCCGGTTCGGGCGGCTTCGACCGTGAGTCCCTGCACCGCGATCTGCGTCTGGTTCAGGGCGGCGCACGCCGGGGGCAACGAGCCGTACCGCATCGGCCGCACGCCGTTGCCGTCGACGGCGCACGCCACCTCGACACACGCCTCAGCCGACAAATTCTCGATCGAGCCGGCGTTGCGGACGTTCCCGTACACGACCCGAGGGATGCCGGTCACGAGGCTGTCGACGATCGGCGCCGCGAACTCGCCGCCGTGGTGGATGCCGTCGCGACGCGCTTCCTCGATGATCTCGTCGTCGTGGCCGGCGGCGTCGGACGATCGGCAGACGGTCAGATAGTCCCACCTGCGATCGAGGTAGTGAGCCACCAGCTCCGGCGTCTTGCGGAACCAGGCCCAGTACTCGCTCGCATGATGGCTCGATTCCGTGTGGAAATAGCCCGTGAGGAGCATCAACTCCGTGCGAACGCGCTCGATGCTTTCGTACGGGTCGTCGGATCGCGGCAGCAGCGGCTCGGTGCCGTCGACGTGCCGGGCGCGCATCACCTGCCGGATCCGGGGAATCAGATCCTCGTCGCCCCGGCGGAAGGTCGTGAACCACGCCGTGTGGTTCACGCCCGCGCACTCGAACGTGACGTCCTCATACCGAACATCGAGCTCGTCCGCGAGCTGTTCGGACGTCCCCTGCACGCTGTGGCACAGGCCGACGATCTTCACGCCGGTCAGCTCGGTCGCCCAGCAGTTCACCGACATCGGGTTCGCATAGTTGAGGAGCCACGCGGCCGGGCAGATCTTCAGCATCGCCTCGGCCACCTCGCGAAGGGCCTCGACGGTGCGCAGCCCTCGGAACACACCACCCGGTCCGAGCGTGTCGCCCACGGTCTGATCGATGCCGTACTCGCGAGGGATCTCGATGTCGGATGCGTAGGCCTCGAGACCACCCACCTGGAACACCGTGATCACGACGTCGGCGCCGCGGAGAGCCGTCCTCAGGTCGCCCGGCACCTCGACCCGCGTTCGCGTGCCGGCGATGCCGATCAAGGCTCGCGCCGCCTCGGCGGTGCGTTCGGCGGCCCCGACGTCGATGTCGTAGAGCACGAGCGTCGATCCGCCCAGCGCCGGGAACGACAGAATGTCGCGGGTGAGCTCGAGCGGGAAGACCCACCCGCCCGCACCGACGATCACGATCCGGGGTCCGTCCGTCATGTCGCGGTCCCTCGTTCGCACCGCGTTCTCGTGGGTCTTCACGGCACGAGCACCACCTTCGTGTAGGCGGCACCGTCGGCCAGGGCTTCGAACGACGCCTGCCCCTCGCTCATCGGCAGGCGCGTGATCCAGGACCCCACGTCGACGTCGCCGGACGCGAGCAGCTGCCGGGCGCGCGAGAAGTCGGCCGGCAGGCACGCGTACGAGCCCGTGAGGCTCGCCCCCTTCGAGATCAGGGTCTGGTAGGCGAGCGGCCCCTCCAACGCCCCGAGGCCGAGCGCTTCGATCCTGCCGCCGAAGCGCACCGCCGTGAGCGCGAGCTCCCAGGTCGAGGGCAGGCCGGCGGCATCGATCACGACATCGACACCTGTCCCCGACGTCGCCTCGGCGAGCGCGTCCGGAGCCTCCTCTGGCGCGAGCGGTTCCGCACCCAACGTCGCGGCCAGCGTGAGCCGGCGGGCGAGCTTGTCGACCACGAAGGCCCGCCGGGCGCGGTCCAACAGGGCCACGCGGGCCGCGAACAGGCCGATCGCGCCGGCCCCGATCACGAGGACGTCGTCGCCGGCACCCACCGAACGCTCCACCGCATGGATCGCATTGGCCAGGGGCTCGATGAGGGCGCCCGACTCATCGGCGAGGCCGTCGGGCATCGCCACGACCTGGGTCGCCGGGATCGTGAACGCCTCGGCGAAGGCGCCGGGGAAGCTCATGCCCATCAGGCGCCGCCGCGGGCACAGGTTGGGCCGGCCCTCGAGGCAGCGCGGGCACACGCCACAGGGCACGACCGGCATCGCGACGACACGGGATCCGATGACGGCCGGGTCGACCTCGTCTCCCACCGCATCGATGTCGCCGACGGCCTCGTGGCCCATGACCAGCGGCGGCACACGTCGAGGGCTCGCCTCTCGGAACCCGTGCAGGTCGGAGCCGCAGATGGCGCTCGCCCGCATCCGGACACGCACCTCCCCCGGCGGGGGGGACGGCTCGGGCAGATCCTGGAGCTCCATCCGCCGCGGCCCGAGGTAGACGAGCGCCTTCATGGCCGCTGCCTGCGCGCCGCCACGACGAAGGGCTCGTCTCGGGAGGGCACGAGCACGGCGATCCGGCGCGCTTCCTGCTCCGCTGCCTCGACGACCTTCGGGGTCGACCCGAGGTTCCCGCGGATCATGTCGTGATGCATGGGGACGAGCGTGTCGGCGCCGATATCGGCCGCGAGCCGAGGCGCCTCTTCCTCGTTGAGGTTGCCCACGATCCCCCGGGCCTCCCGCTCCGCGGAGCGCCCGTTGACCGGCAGCAGCGCGACGTCCGGACCGAGCCGTCGCACCGCGGCCTCCATGCCCTCGTAGAGGATCGTGTCGCCGGCGTGGTAGAGACGCACGCCGTCGGCGTCGACCACGTAGCCGAGGAACCTGACCTCGCCCCCTGAGATCCCCTCCCCGAATCCGTAGGCGTCGTCCATCGTGACGCCGTGGCACGCGGGCACGGCCTCCACGCTGAACCCCGCGACCTCGTGCCGCTCCCCCGGCTGCACCCCCAGCACCCGGTCGGCGGCGACGCCGGCCTCGGTGACCTGATCCAGGATCGGTGTCGGGACCACGAAGACGGCGTCCGGCGACGCGGCCGCGATCGCGGGCGCGGTCTCGGCGTCGAAGTGATCGATGTGTTCGTGCGTGCACAACACGACATCGACACCGCTGGCCGACGTCGGCGCCAAGCTCGCCTCGTACAGGCGATCCTCGTGCCCCGACAGGAACGGGTCGACGAGCGCGGTCCGCCCCCCCGCCGAGATCGCGAACCCGGCCTGCCCGAGCCAGGTCAGCGCCACAACCCCATGGCTCGTGCGCGCCTGCCGCAGCCGATCGAGCGGCGACATCATGCGATCGCGCCCCCCCGTTCCCCCATCACATCACCGCCGTCTGACCGCCGTCGACCACGATCGCCGCGCCGTGCACGAACGAGGCATCGTCCGAGGCGAGGAACGCGTATGCGGCCGCGACCTCCTCGGGGGTGCCTCGGCGACCGAGCGGGATGTGGTCACGCTCGTAGGCCTGGAACTCCTGCTCGCTCGCGAGCTCGCGGTTGAGCGGCGTGTCGATGAATCCAGGGCACACGCAGTTGACCCTGATGCCGTGCGCTCCGAGCTCGACCGCCATCGATCTCGTCAGCTGCAACACGCCTCCCTTGGAGACGTTGTACGCGGTGAAGTCGGCCTCGCCGCCGAGCGCGTTGGTCGAGGCCATGTTGGCGATCACGCCGCCGCCCGCGTGGGCGACCATGGACCGAGCGACGGCGCGGGCAACGAGGAACATCCCACGGAGGTTCACGGCGATGATGCGGTCCCACGACTCCGGCTCGGTCTCGAGGAACGGCGCCTTCCGAGCCATCCCGGCGTTGTTGATCAACACGTCGATCCGGCCGAGGGATCGCGTCGCCTCCTCGACGATCCTCTCGACGTCCGTCTCGCCGCTCACATCCCCGTGGGCGCCGCCGATCCCGCCGAGGTCTCGGAGCTCCGCGACCGCGTCGGCGACCTCCCGTTCGTCGAGCCCCGTCAGGAACACCCGGGCTCCTTCGTCCAGGAACCGGTGCGCCGTCGCGAGCCCGATCCCGCTCGAGCCCCCCGTCACCAGCACGCCCTTCCCGACCAGCCCCCGCATTCAGCGCACGCACCCTCGTGCCTCGATCGTGATCTCGTGATCGACCCGCCCCCCGCGGATGCCGAACGCGACGTCGAACAGGTTCACGCAGCTGCAGGCGTGCAGCGGCACCACCTCGAGCCGCTCACCGATCGAGACGTCGCCGCCGTCGTCGATGTGTCCGACGCCGTGTTCCTCCGTCATGAAGTCCAGGGACAGGTCGGGCCGGCCGATGACGAGACCCCGTCCGGGGAACGGTGGTCCATCGCCACCGTCGGAGCTGAACGACTTGGTTCCGCCGTCGACGAGGAAGCGTTCGGCGGTCGGCCTCGCGACGACGGTCACGAGCACGCGCGCTGCACACGCCTCCGTCGTGGCGACGCCGAGGCGGAGCTGCTGGACGTCGTTGAAGACGTAGGTCCCCGGCCGGATCTCCGTCACGCCGGGCACGGTCGCCGCGATACGCGCGGTCGGGGTGGAGCCGACGCTGATCTCGCGGATCTCCAATCCGGTGCGGGCACACAGCTCAGCGGTCTCCAGCAACACGGACGCCTCTCGCTCCGCGATGCTCCGCAGCTCGCGGGCATCCGACGCCCGGTAGGCGTGGCCGGCGTGTGTGAGGAGCCCGACGACCTCGACGCCCGGGACGCGCGCGACCTCGCGGGCGAGCGACGCCGATGGCTCGCCCGGCGATCGGCCCATCCGGTGGAGCCCGCTGTCGACCTCGACCAGCACGGGGACGTCGCGACCCAGCCGAGCGCCGAGGCGGCCCAGCCCCTCGGCCACCTCGAGCGTATCGAGGCTCACACGGATCTCCACCCGCGCCAGCAGGCTCTTGAGCCGGCCGAGCTTGATCTCTCCGACGATCGGGTAGGCGATCAACAGGTCGTCGAATCCCGCGCCGGCCATGACCTCCGCCTCACCGAGCTTCGCGACCGTGAGGCCCCGAGCGCCGGCCTCGACCTGCATCCGGGCGATCTCCGGCGACTTGTGCGTCTTCACGTGCGGCCGCAGGGTGACGCCGGCCGCTCGCGCCACGTCGGCCATCGCGGCGACGTTGCGTTCCACCTGGTCGAGATCGAAGAGCAGAGCCGGAGTGTCGATCTGATCGATGCGATCGCTCATGGACCCGGGTGCCGACCTCCGCGTGAGACCTCTGGCGTGTTCCGTTGAACGGAAAGTCGTTCTGCAGTCGAGCTCGACCTTAGCGACGGCCATCGGCCGGAGTCAAGCGGGTGCGCTCCTCGACGCTCGGAGCGGTGCCAAGCTCGTACCGTGCCCTCATGGACGTCGATCCGCTCCTCGATCTCCCGCTCCGAGCGTTCCGGCCGCGTTCGATGCTTCGCCTTCCCGTCCACCACGTGCCGCGGGCACGGTTCCCCGTCGTGGACGCGCACAACCACCTCGGTCGATGGCTGACGGCCGACGGGTCCTGGTCAGCGCCTCACGTCGAGGAGGTCCTCGAGGTGATGGACGCGTGCAACGTCGCGTCGATCGTGAACCTCGACGGGATGTGGGGCGACGAGCTCCGGGCGAACCTCGAGAGGTACGATCGCGCCTACCCGGGGCGGTTCATCACGTTCTGCCAGCTCGACTGGAGCGTCACCTCCGAGGCCGGGTTCGGCGAACGCCTCGCCGCGCAGCTCAAACGTTGTGTCCGGGAGGGAGCGCGCGGGCTGAAGGTGTGGAAGCAACTCGGTCTCCGGATCCGTGACGAACGAGGCACGATCCTGATGCCCGACGATCCTCGGCTCGACGCCGTGTGGGAGACGGCGGCGAGCCTCGCCGTTCCCGTCACAATCCACGTGGCCGACCCAGTGGCCTTCTTCGAGCCGCTCGACGAGACGAACGAACGGCTGGAGGAGCTGCTCGCGAACCCCGACTGGCACTTCGGGGACCGGGCGCGATTCCCCCCGTTCGAGCGCATCATCGATTCGTTCGAGGTGCTGGTGGCGAACCATCCGGCCACCACGTTCATCGGCGCCCACGTCGCATGCTTCGCGGAGGATGTCGCGTGGGTCTCGCGGATGCTCGGCAGCTACCCCAACCTCTACGCGGACATCGCCGCGCGACTCCCGGAGCTGGGTCGGCAGCCGCGGGCCGCGCGCCGACTCTTCCTCGAGCATCCTGATCGGATCCTCTTCGGAACCGACCTCTTCCCGCCGGCGAGGCAGACGTACGAGATCCACTTCAGGTTCCTCGAGACCCCTGACGAGCACTTCGCGTACTCCGCAGACGACCCGCCGCCCGAGGGACGCTGGGCGATCAGCGGGCTCGACCTCCCCGACGACGTGCTCCGCAGGGTCTCCGGGGAGAACGCACGGCGGCTGATCGAGGGACCGGGCATCGAGCGGATCTGATCGTCGGCGCCGCCGGGCGTCACGGAACGGCCACGCTCGACGTCTCTCGGACCAGGAGGGCGGCCACGTCGGGCACCATGCCGTTCGGAAGTCGCTCCTTCGGAGCGGAGACCGAGATCGCGGCGACGGGCCTCACCCCGCCGTAGAACACGGCCGCCGCGATACAGCGCACCCCCGGCTCGCTCTCCTCCAGGTCCTTGGCGAACCCCTCGGTGCGGATCCGAACCAGCTCCCGCACGAGCCCCCTGGGCTCGACGATCGTTCTCGGCGTCCTTCGGACCAACGGACCATGGCGGTCGATCCATCCGCCGATGGCGTCCTCCGTCGGATAGGTCCAGGCGAGCAGCGCCTTGCCGACCGCGGTCGCGTGGGCGGGGTTCCGCCCGCCGATCGTGGACGTGAGCGAGAGCGGCCGCGAAGACTCGAGCTTGTCCACGTAGACGACGCTCGGGCCGTCGAGCACCCCGACATGCACCGTCTCGTTCATGCTCGCTCTCAGCCGTTCGAGCGCCGGTCGAAGCAAGAGCCGCAGGTCGAGTCGATCGTGGAACTCGAACGCGAGTCGGAGCGACTCCGCCCCGAGGAGGTACTGACCGTCGTCACGCTGCATCGCGAAGCCTCGTTCGCGAAGAGCCCCCAGCGTTCGATGCAGCGAGCTCTTCGGCAAGCCGGTCGACGAGGCGAGGTCGTTGAGCGTGACGCCCGAGCCATGCTCGGCGAGCTCCTGCAACAATCGGAGGGCTCGATCGACGCTCTCCATCGTGCGTGGGCTCCGCTCGGACACGTTTCGAATCATAGGCCCCGTTCCGCAGGGCGGGAAGCCCGTTCCGATCGGGCCCCGTCGATCCCCGTCGGACCACCCCGTGCCAGGACCCGCCGGGACCTTCGGATCGCCGTGCGTCGAGCGATCAGCGACGGCGGTCGGCTGCCGCGCCTTCGGATGAGGCCCACGGGGGACGGAGCTGCACGCAGCACCTGCCGGGGGCCGGCGCGAGCTCGACGTCGACGGTCTCGTTGCCGAGTCCGGAGACCACGCCGTCGACGAGCTCACGGTTCAGACCGCAGACGATGTCACGGTCCTGCTGGACGAGCGTATGGAACGGACAGTTCCGAAGGCACATCGATCCGTCGTCCTCGACGGTGGGCTCGTACCCGCAGCGGGCGAGCACGTCACCGACGACGCGCATCGTCCGCTCCGCTCCGGGCGCTGGCAGGCGCAGCCGCTCACGCTCGTGGCGGCCGATCTCTTCCCCCGTGTCGTGGGCCACCTGCCGAGCGGTCTCGGCGGTGGGGACGCTGGGTTCCCGGCGAGCGATCGCCCCGAGCAGGATCGACCCGATCACGTCGTAGTTGCGCTCGGGGATCGAGATGTCGATCTCGCGATCGGACAGCCCGTAGTACTTGGCGCTGCGACCCGCTCCACGACCCGACCGGCCGGGGGGACGCGCGTACGTCGCGACCAGGAGCCCCCGCTCGACGAGCTTGTCGAGGTGGAACGCGGCCAGCTTGCGGGAGACGCCGACCGCCGAGGCGACCTCCTCGCGGGTTGCGGGTCTTCCGTGCTCACGGATGAACAGGTACATCTCGCGCCTGAGGTCGTCGTCGAGGGCACTGATCGGGCCGACGTCTCGTTCGAGTCTGTTCAGCATCGAGGAATCTTACACCAACGTTCATTGGATGAATCCGGGGCGGCAGGAGAGATATATGCCCTAACTCCCGAGCTTCTTGGCGAAATAACCTTGACGAGAGGCTCGTGGGGGGTGTAGGACTCTTCATCTAAGACCAACAGGAATGGGTGTTACGACAAGGAAGGAGGCACCCATGATCCAGGGAAGGAAGGTCCGGACCCTTGCCGGAGCCGGCCTCGCGTTCGTGCTGATCGCGACGCTCGCATTCTCCGGCCTCACCGCGTTCGCGGGCGGGCAGGGCGAACGGGCAGGTGACGGACGTACCGTCGCCGTGCACGAACACGATCGAGCGGCGTTCGCGAAGCGAGCCTTCCGCGACGACATGCGGAAGCTCTGGGAAGACCACATCACGTGGACCCGACTGGTCATCGTGAGCTTCGCCGCCGATCTCCCCGACCTCGGTCCGACGACCGATCGCCTGCTGCAGAACCAGGTGGACATCGGCGACGCGTTCAAGCCGTTCTACGGCAAGGCCGCCGCTCATCGCTTGACGGCGCTGCTGACCGAGCACATCACGGTGGCGGTCGACGTGCTGGTGGCCGCGAAGGCGGGCGACGACGCCGCCTTCGAGGACGCTTCGGGCGCCTGGTACCGCAACGGTCGTCAGATCGCGCGCTTCCTGCACGAGGCGAACCCCGACATCTGGGGGCTTCGGAAGATGCGACGCATGATGCGCGAGCACCTCGACCTCACGCTCGCCGAGGCCGCACATCGGCTCGCCGGTGAGTTCGAGAAGGACATCGCGGCCTACGACGCCGTTCACGACGCGATCCTTCACATGGCGGACATGCTGAGCAGCGGCGTCATCAAGCAGTTCCCGGGCAAGTTCGCCTGAGCGCGCGTGGCTCACGCCACCCCAACCGACACGAAGGAGGCAGTGACATGGCAACGATCCACACCACCGGGAACGCCCGCGCCGGAACATCGGTGTCGACGGCCGACCCAGTCGAGCAGGCGTTCTGGATCCTGCGATCGGGGTTCACGGTCGCACCGATCCTGTTCGGCCTGGACAAGTTCTTCAACTTCATGTTCGATTGGCCGAACTACCTGGCCCCGTGGCTCGACCGCCTCGTGCCCGGCACCGCACAGGAGTTCATGTACGTGGTCGGGGCGATCGAGATCGTCGCCGGCATCGTCGTGGCGGTGCGACCGGTCGTCGGTGGCTACCTGGTGGCCGCCTGGCTCGGGGGCATCGTCGTGAACCTGCTCACGGCCGATCCTCCCCGCTTCTACGACGTCGCCCTTCGCGACTTCGGGCTGGCCCTGGCCGCGCTCTCGCTCGCCCGACTGGCCACCGGGCTCGCGAGGCGTCACGATCGGAGCTGACGGACGCCTGGCCGGAACCGAACCGCTGGGGAGGGATGGATATCGACAGGTACACGCCGATCCGCGACCACGCGGCGATCGGCGACGGCCGGACGATCGCTCTCGTCGGGCTCGACGGATCGATCGACTGGCTCTGCCTGCCGGATCTGGACTCCCCCAGCGTGTTCGGCTCCCTCCTCGACGCCGGAGCGGGAGGCGCGTTCACGCTCGCCCCCGACCTCCCGTTCGAGTCGACCCACCGGTACGTCGAGGGCACGAACGTCCTGGTAACGGAGTTCACGACGCCGATGGGCGCCGTTCGAGTGACCGACGGGATGACGCTTCCCGGCGACGATCTCGCTCCCTTCCGAGAGCTCGCTCGCACGGTCGAGCGCATCGCGGGTGAGGTCCCCATGCGATGGTCGGTCACACCGAGGTTCGGATACGGGAGGGATCGGACCACGATCGCCCTGCGGCACGGCATCCCTGTCGCATCGGCGGGGAACGTGGCGTTGGCCGTCAACACATGGAACGCGGGATCCCCTCGGCTCGGCCCGTCGTCGATCGAGGGCCGATTCGTCGCACAGGGCGACGCGACGATCGCGATATCGGTGGCGTCGCAAGAACCCCTCGTGCTCCCCAGCCGCGGCGACGTCGAGCGCCGCATGAGGGACACCGCCGAGTTCTGGCGAAGCTGGGCCCACGTGTGCGCCTACGACGGAGCTTGGCGAGACGCCGTCGAGCGGAGCGCCTTGGCGCTCAAGCTGCTCGTGTTCGCCCCCTCCGGGGCGGTGGCCGCCGCCGCGACGACCTCGCTGCCGGAGGAGATGGGGGGTGAGCGGAACTGGGACTACCGGTTCTGCTGGCTCCGCGACTCGGCGTTCACCGTGTCCTCGTTCCTGCGCCTCGGATACGTCGCCGAAGCCGACGCGTTCTTCTGGTGGTTGATGCACGCGTCGCAGCTGACCCACCCGCGGCTGCAGGTCCTCTACGGGCTCGACGGGGGCGTCGGCGCCTCGGAGACCCAGCTGCCGCTCGCCGGGTACCGAGGATCTGTCCCGGTGCGCGTGGGCAACGCCGCGGTCGGGCAGGTGCAGCTCGACATCTACGGGTCGCTCATGCAGGCGGCGTGGGTCTACATGGAGGCGGGGAGGCCGTTCGACGACGAAGTCGCGCGGCGGTTGGCCCGCACCGCCGACCTCGTCTGCGACATCTGGCGAGAGCCCGATTCCGGCATCTGGGAGGTTCGCAGCGAGCCCCGGCACTTCACCCATTCCAAGATGATGTGCTGGGTCGCCCTGGACCGAGCGATCGGACTCGCGAGCCGGGGGCACATCCACGGGTCGGTCGACCGATGGAGCGATCAGCGGCTGGCGATCGGTTCCTTCATCGAATCGCGGTGCTGGTCCGAGTCGCGCAGGAGCTATGTGCGCTCCGCGGGAAGCAGCGAGCTGGACGCCTCGGTCCTGCTCGGAGCCCTGCTCGGGTACCGCGATCCTCGCGATCCGCGGATGACCTGCACCATCGATGCGATCCGGCGCGGTCTCGGCCGCGGCCCCCTCCTCGACCGCTATCGTGGTATCGACGGCCTGCGAGGGTCCGAGGGTGCCTTCCTCGCATGTTCGTTCTGGCTCGTCGAGGCCCTCGCCCGATCCGGCCGACGGTCCGAAGCGTCGTCGCTGATGGAGGAGCTTCGCTCTCGAGCGAACCACGTCGGGCTGTACTCCGAGGAGATCGACGTCTCCAACGGCGAGTTCCTCGGCAACTTCCCCCAGGCGCTCTCGCATCTCGCCCTCATCGGCGCAGCCGTGGCCCTCGAGGACGTGTCCTCGCCGTGAACGTCTGGCCGGCCGTCGTCGGGGGGTTGGCGGGCACGCTCGTGCTCACGACCGTGCTCAGGGCGGCGACGGAGCTGCGCCTGACCCGGATCGATCTTCCCTTCCTGCTGGGAACCGCGCTGACCACGTCACGCCGGCGCGCGAAGGCGATCGGCTACGTGGCGCACTTCTCGTTCGGGATCCTGTTCGCCCTCGGATACTTCGTGCTGTTCGTGACGCTGCAGGCGAGCGGGGCCGCCCTCGGCGCCGCGTTGGGGGTCGCCCAGGCGGCGTTCGCCGGGACCGCGCTCGTCAACGTGTTGCTGCCGATCGTGCATCCGAGGATGGGATCGGGGTTCAGCTCGTCGAAGGAGCACACACTCCTGGAGGAGCCGGGGTTCATGATGCGGAACTACGGCCCGGCCACGCCCCTGGTGGGACTCGTCGCGCACGTCCTGTACGGGGCCATCGTGGGGACGTTCGTGCAGTACGGCTCCCGGTGAACCATCCTCGATCAGAAGCCGAGACGGTCGAGCGCCTTCGGGTCGCGCTGCCACTCCTTCATGACCTTGACGCGAAGATCGAGGAAGACCCGGTCTCCCACGAGCGGTTCGATCCGCTCCCGTGCCCGAGAGCCGATCGACTTGAGGGTCTGCCCTGCCGCCCCGATCAGGATGCCCTTCTGGGAGTCGCGCTCGACGACGATCGAGGCGTAGATGCGCGCGATCCCGTTCTCCCGCTCGATCTCGTCGACGACCACGGCCACCGAATGCGGCACCTCCTCGCGGGTGACCGCCAATGCCTGTTCGCGCACGAGCTCGGCGATGCGCACCTCGGTCGGCAGATCGGTCACCTCGCCGTCCGGGAAGAGCGCCGGCCCCTCCGGCATCTGGGCCTCGAGGAGCCCGAGCAGGGTGTGGACGCCGATGCCGCCCGCCGCCGAGACCGGCACGATCTCGTCCCAGTCGCCGAGGTCTGCGGCGGCCGCGAGCTGCGGCACGACCTCGTGATGACGGATCCGATCGATCTTGTTCACGGCACAGATCCGGGTCGGCGTGTCGGCCGATGCGACCTGGTGTTCGTACACGTACGCGTCGCCGCGCCCCACGCCGGCGGCCGCGTCGACGACCTGCACCACCGCGTCGACACCCTCGACGGCATCGCTGACCAGGTCGTTCAGGCGCACACCGAGGGCCGTGCGGGGCTTGTGGAACCCAGGGGTGTCGGTGAACACGACCTGGACCCCGTCGGCGGTTCGGATCGCTCGGATGTC
Source organism: Actinomycetota bacterium (assembly GCA_035711865.1). Classification (GTDB taxonomy): domain Bacteria; phylum Actinomycetota; class UBA4738; order UBA4738; family HRBIN12; genus JAOUEA01. The sequence continues at coordinate 20,989 of DASTBT010000105.1, read as the reverse complement.
GCGCCTGGTCGTCTGGGGCTTGTCCGAGACGATCGCGACCTGCTCGCCCACCAGGGCGTTCACGAGCGTCGACTTCCCGACGTTGGGACGGCCGACGACGGCGACGACGCCCGAGCGGAAGCCTCCGGTCACCGGTCGAGGTGGCCGGGGCCGAACGCGTGGGGCAGCAACTCGTCGAGCGACCAGACCCGCCGTTGGGAGCCGTCGGCCGACTCCGCGATCACGGCCAGGCCTGGCCCGCCGAACTCGAACAGCACCTGCCGGCACCCGCCGCACGGGGGTGTCGGGTCGTCGGCATCGGTCACCACGGCCACGGCCCGCGCGCTCGACGCGGCGTCGGCGGCGACGGCCATGGCCACGGCGTTGCGCTCGGCACAGACCGAGACCGGGTAGCTCGCGTTCTCGACGTTGACGGCGGCGAAGACCTCGTCTCCCGCGAGCAGCGCCGCGCCCACGTGGAACCCGCTGTACGGAGCGTACGCCTTGCCCCGGATCTCGCGGGCCGCCGCGACCATGCGATCCAACGTCTCGGTGTCGATCGACGTCACGTCGCCGGCTCCTCTACGAGCGACGGTTCCGCGTCGGGGTCCCGGGTGATCAAGACGCTCTCGATGCGCCTGCCCTTGACCTCCTCGGCGGTGAACGTGAGCCCGTCGATCCGGCACTCCTCGCCCTCGTCGGGGATGTGACCGAGGAGATCGAGGACCAACCCCGCCACGGTGTCCCAGTCCTCGTCTGGCAGGTCCACGTCGAGCAGCTCGTTGAGGTCGTCGATCGAGGTCTTGCCGCTCGTGCGGTAGACGCTGTCGGCCACCTGCTCGAACTCGGGCTCCTCACGGTCGTACTCGTCGGTGATCTCGCCGACCAGCTCCTCGAGCAGGTCCTCGAGCGAGACGAGGCCGGTGACCGACCCGTACTCGTCGGTCACGAGCGCCATGTGGAACTTCTCTCGCTGCATCTCCTTCAGCAGGTCGGCCGCCTTCTTCGACTCGGGTACCCAGCGCGCTTCGCGGACGATGTCGGCGAGCGGCATGTCGTGTTTGCCCTGATGGAGCGCCTTCAGCACGTCCTTGGCGAACACGATGCCGATCACCGAGTCGAGGTCCTCGTCGGCGTCGTACACCGGGATGCGCGACGTGCCGTGGGTGAGCACGAGCGCCTGGACGTCGCGGAGCGCCTTGTCGTCCTCGATCGCGATGATGTCCGGCCGCGGCACCATCACCTCACGAGCGATCGTGTCGCCGAACTCGAAGATCGAATGGATCAGCGCTCGCTCGCCTTCGTCGATCGATCCTTCCTCGGTGCCGACCTGCACCATCGAGCGGATCTCTTCCTCGCTCACGAACGGTCCGGCCTTGATGCCCTTCCCCGGCAGCAGCACGTTCGCGAGGCCGATGAGCCCGCGCGTCGGCCAGGCCAGCAACCGTCCGAGGAACCAGACGAGCGGTGCGAGCGCGAGCGCCACGCGGTCCGAATGCAGCACGCCGAACGTCTTCGACATCGCCTCGACGAAGACGAAGTAGAGCAGGGTGAACACGAGCGACGCGATGGAGATGCCCAGGCCGCCGAACTCGCGCTCGGCGAGGATCGCGACCAGGATCGCCGAACCGTTCTGCACGATCATCACCGCGAGGTAGACCGAGTTCAGGTAGCGGGGCGGGTCGGTCTCGAGCCGCACGAGCAGCGCGGCGTTCCGGCGCCCTTCCTCTTCGAGAGCGAGCGCCTTCACGCGAGTCATGCGAGTGAGTGAGGACTCGGCCAGCGCGAGCAGCGATCCGAGCACGACCAGCACGACGACGAGTACCCACATCCAGGTCACGGCACGGCCACCCCGCTGTAGCGCTCCTGCCGCGCCCACATCTCGAGACGCTCTTGGTCCTCCTCGTGGTCGTAACCGAGCGCGTGGAGGACTCCGTGCACGACCAGCAGCCGCAGCTCCGAGCCCGGATCGTTTGGGTTGTTCCGGGCGGCCACCTGCGGTGCGATCACCACGTCACCCAGGACCCGGACGCCTCGCTCATCGACGTCGTGCTCGTCATCGAGCGGGAACGTGAGCACGTCGGTGGGACCGGCTTCGTGCATGTAGCGCTCGTGCAGCGCGGCGATCTCCTCGTCATCCACGAACGCCAGCGACAGCTCGACGTCGACGAGCCCCTCTCCGACGAGCGTGGCACGCGCGAGGTCGGCGAGCGCGTGCCCATCGAGCACCACCGCCGGCGCGTCGGTCATGCGGTTCGAGACCAGGACCCTCGGATACCCGCCGTCGTCGTCGTTCGTCGTCCTCGCGTTCATGGCCGCACCTGCGGGTCCTGCTGCCCGAACCGATCGTAGGCCTCCACGATGTCCTGCACGATCTTGTGGCGGACGACGTCGCGACCACCGAGGTGGCAGAACGCGATGTCGTCGACCTCGTCGAGGATGTCTTCGACCACCACGAGCCCGCTCTTCCGCCCGTGCTCGAGGTCCACCTGGGTGGCATCGCCGTTGATCACCGCCTTCGACCCGAACCCGATACGGGTCAGGAACATCTTCATCTGCTCGGGAGTGGTGTTCTGGGCCTCGTCGAGGATCACGAAGGCGTCGTTCAGGGTGCGGCCCCGCATGTACGCGAGCGGCGCGACCTCGACGGTGCCTCGCTCCATCAACCGGGGCAGGGTCTCGGCGCCGGTCATCTCGAACAGGGCGTCGTAGAGCGGGCGCATGTACGGGTCGATCTTCTCGTACAGGGTTCCCGGCAGGTAGCCCAGCCGCTCCCCGGCCTCGACAGCGGGGCGGGTGAGGATCAGTCGCGAGACCTGCCGGTCGTGCAGCGCCCGCACGGCCGTGGCCACGGCGAGGTACGTCTTGCCGGTGCCCGCGGGCCCGATCGCGAACGTGACGGTGTTGGCGCGCATCGCATCGACGAAGCGCTTCTGCCCCATCGTCTTCGGCGTGATGGCCTTGCCCCTGGCTGTGAGCAACCGATCGCCGAGGACCTCGGACGGCCGCAGCTCGACGCCGTCACCGGTCGCGTCGCGATCGCCCTTCACGAGTGCGATCGTCTGCCCGACGGCGGAGTCGGTGAGCTCATGACCCTGTTCGAGCAGCACGAGCAGCTCTTCGAAGATGCGCGCGACGCGCTCCGCCTCCTGCTCGCGACCGGTCACAGTGATCTCGTTCCCCCGAACGAGGATGCGGCAGTCGAAGGCCGACTCGATCAACTTCAGGAAGACGTCGCGCTGGCCGAGGAGGGCGACCATCGGTTGGTTGCCCGGCACGAGGATCTTGACTTGGGTGGTGGCGCTCGCCACGTGTCTCGTCTCTCGGGGCGGTGGCCCCGTTCCCTCCTGGGTCGGCAGCTCTGTCGGCGATGGCCGCCTCGACGGCGGCCACATCCACACTGTAGCCGAACCTAGCCCGGAGGCCAGCCCATCTCCCGCCCTCCGAGCAGGTGGAAGTGCAGGTGGAAGACCGACTGACCGGCATCGGGGCCCACGTTGGTGACCAATCGCCAGCCGCTCTCGGCGATGCCATCGGCGCGCGCGAGCTGACTCGCGGCCTGCACGATGTCGACGAGCACATCGCCGTGGTCCTCGCCGAGCTCGGCGACCGAGGTGATGTGCTCCTTCGGGATCAGCAGCACGTGGGTCGGGGCCTTGGGATCCACATCGCGGAACGCAACGATCCGGTCGGATTCCCGAATGATCTCGGCCGGGATCTGCCGGGCCCCGATGCGACAGAAGAGGCAGGCGCTGTCCATCGCGCTCCAGCCTACCCCGGCCGCGACGCCTCAGAACTCCGGTCGGCGCAGCCGCCCGGGCGCCGGCTCTCGTTTCGACGACCCCTCGCCACGCAGCTCCGCGAGTCGTTCCCACAGCTTCCGTTCCTCGCGAGAGAGTCGTTCCGGGGTGAGCACGTGGAGCGTGACGTAGAGATCGCCGCGGCCTCGGCGGTTCACGTTCGGCACGCCACCGCCCTTGATCCGAACCACCGTGCCCGACTCCGTGCCTGGTTCGACGGTGATGCGTTCGGGACCGCCCACCGCTTGGATCTCGAGCTCACCACCCAGGGTCGCTTGGGTCATCGAGACGTCGAGCACCGTGAACAGGTCCTGGCCCCGACGGTCGAACTCCTCGGCGGGCTCCACGGAGATGCCGACGTAGAGGTCGCCCGCGGGGCCGGCGGCGACGCCTGCATGCCCGTTGCCCGCGACACGCAGCTCCATGCCGTCGGACACGCCTGGCGGGATGTCGATCGTGACCGTCGCTCGTTCCCGGCGGCGGCCTTCCCCGAAGCACGCCTCGCAGGGGTCCAGCACCTCCTGCCCGGTCCCCCGGCAGGCGGTGCACGGCGAGGCGGTCATCACCGTACCGAAGACGCTGCGCCGAACCGCCTGCACCTGCCCCGCGCCTCCGCACGTGCGGCACGACACAGGGGCCGTGCCGGGCTCGGCGCCGTTGCCCTGACAGCGCTCACAGACGACGAGTCGTTCGATCTCGAGGTCGCGGCGCGTTCCGAACACGGCGTCGCGGAAGCCGAGCACGATCCGCACCCCGAGATCCTCACCATGCTGCGTGCGCGACCTGGGGCCCCGTCGGCGACTCGATCCGACCCCGAACCCGCCCTGGCCGAAGAACATGTCGAAGATGTCCTGGATATCGGTGAACCCTGCGCCCCCCGGACCGCCGGTCGTTCCGAACGCGTCGTACCGCTGGCGCTTGTCGGGGTCGGAGAGGATCTCGTACGCCCCCGCCACCTCCTTGAATCGCTCCTCGGCGGCGCCGTCGGCGTTCACATCGGGGTGCAGCTCCCGCGCCAGTCGCCGGTAGGCCTTCTTGATGTCGTCGTCGGACGCGTCCCTCGTGACGCCGAGCACCTCGTACAGGTCGCGGACGGTGGCCATCTAGTGATCGAGCTCCGTCGCCAGCTCCGAGAGTCGCTTGGCCACCGCGCGCACCGAGGCCATCGCGGACAGGTAATCCATGCGTGTGGGGCCGACCACGCCGATCGTGCCGAGCGCGGTCTCCCCCGTCCTGAACGGGGCCGTGATGAGCGAGGCCTCCCACTCACCCGTGGATGGATGCTCGGCGCCGATCGTCACGTTCAGATCGCCGGCCGACGATCCGATGTCGGCGAGCACCCCCAGCATCTCTTGTTCCCGTTCGAGCGTCTCGAACAGCCGGCGGAGCGTTTCACGGCGCATCTGCTGCGCCTCGTCGGCGAGGTTCGCCACGCCGCCGAACACCATGTGGGCGGAACCCTCGCCCTTGGTGGCGACCCGCAACGTCTCGGCGACGTGCAGCACGAGGTCGCGCTCGGCCTCGTGCCCTTCCGCCGCGAGCTGGAGCAGCCGCGCCTGGGCCTCGAGATAGGTCAGCCCGTGCAGGCCCTGGAGTCGCCGATCGGTGTTGCGCAGGACCGCCTGGTCGACCAGGTCGGGCTTGTCGATCACCTGCTTGTCGACGCGTCCGTGCTGACCGATCGCCAGGATCATCAGCGTGGGTCCCATGTCGACCAGCTCGATGCGGACGATCGGCTCCTCGACCGCGCTGGGCGGGACCGCGAGCCCCGCATACTGGGTCAACCGCGAGAGCAGCTGCACGCTGCCCTTGAGCACCTCTTCGAGGTCGACGATCGCTTCAGCGAAGTACCCGGCGATCAGCCGACGTTGCGCATCGCGGAGGCGGCCGCCGGCCGGCAAGGAATCGACGAAGTGCCGGTATCCGGTGTCGGTCGGGATACGGCCGGCACTCGTGTGCGGATGCGTGAGGTAGCCGAGCTCCTCGAGCGCGGCCATCTCGTTGCGGATCGTCGCGCTCGAGACGCCGAGCCCGGCGTGCTCCGCGATCAACTCGCTGCTCACCGGCTCACCGGTCCGCACGTACTGGCTCACGACGGCGCGCAGCACCGCGGACTTCCGATCGCCGAGCTCGGAGCGCTCTCCCTCAGCCATGGAAGCCATCATACGTAGCACTCTGACCGAGGGAGTGCTAAGGATGAGCCGGCCTCGGACCTAGCAAGGAAGCGCGGCGATGGCTTCCTCGAGGTCGGCGAACGGCCCGGCCGTCGGTCGTTGTTCCGCGAGCGCCTCTCGCGCAACGTCGATCGCGACGATCAGCTGCCTCACCTGCCGCGCCGTCTGTCGCTCCCCGGCCTGCCGCAGCGCGGATCGGTCCTCCATCAGCTGCTCGGCCGCGGCTCCGAGGGCGTCGTCGCGGAAGACCTGGATCTGCTGGACGTGCCCGCACATCGTCGCGGTCGCTTCCTCGGCGCTCACCCCACCGCCGTCGTCCGGCGCGTCGTCGCCCCCGAAGATCGTGATGAACAGGAGCACCCCCACGATCACGGCGCCCACTCCGACCAGCACCCAGATCCACGGGGGTCGGCCGCTCGACTCGCGGATCGGCATCGCGAACGCGTCCTCGGGCCCCTCGTCGTCGTCACCGAGGCCGAGCCCCGGCGGGAACGCCGAGGCCGGCGGCTCCGGCTTCGTGTCGAGATCGGCGTCGGTGATCGTGATCGGCTTCGGCGCTGCGGTGGTGGTCTCCGGCGGGCTCGGGGGCGGCTCGGCCGAGGCGTCCTGCAGCAGACCGCATCGCGGGCACGTCCAGCTGGTCGCCTCGGGCTTGGCATGGAAGCGCGCACCGCAGTTCCGGCACCTCACGAACGCCCACGACGCGCCGCACGACGAGCACGTGTAACCGCCCGATCCGGCCTCGACGTGCTGGGCCGTGTCGCAGCTCGGGCAGCGCACCGACGGCATGGCGAGACTCTAGCGCGGAGCGCTCGAGCCCGGCCCCTCGCGGTCCCGTGATCGAAGCAACCTCCGTGGGCCCTCGCGCGTCCTTCCATCGAGGATCACGGCTGAACTAGAGAGGTGTTCGCGCAGCGCCGCCGGCACCAAGACCCAGTACGAGCTCGTTCAGCAGCAACATCCCTCGTTCCGTCGGCACGAGGGCGCCGCCGTCGTCGAGCAGTAGGCCGCTCGCGACGTAGGGATCGGCTCTCCCGTCCTCGATCCAGCTCGACGGCACTCCCTCGAGGATGCGCAGCCGCAGGAACACCTCTTCGAGGTACGCGTCGCCGGGGTCGAGCCTCTCCTCGCCTCCGACGGGCAGCTCGCCGCGCTCGACCGTCGTCAGGTACTCCTCGGGCGGGCGCACGTTCCACCAGCGGCGATCGTCGCGGTAGGAGTGCGCGCCGGCGCCCAGGCCGACGTAGGGCTGGCGACGCCAGTACCCGAGGTTGTGCCGGCACTCGTACCCCGGGCGCGCCCAGTTCGAGATCTCGTAGTGCCCGTAGCCGGCGTCGCGCAACATCGAGCACGCGAGCTGGAACATGTCCGCCTGCACGTCGGGATCGGGCGCCGGCACGTCGCCGCGCGCGACCGCCCGCCCGAGCGGCGTGGCCGGTTCGATCGTGAGCGCGTATGCGCTCACGTGCTCGGGTGCCAGGGCGATCGTCTCGCCGAGCGTGCGTTCCCACGACTCGAGCGTCTCGCCGTGCGCGCCGTAGATCAGGTCGAGGTTCACGTTCGAGTAGCCGGCGGCGCGCGCGGCGTGGAACGCCCGCCGCACGTTCTCGGGCGCGTGCAGGCGCTCGAGGGCCCGCAGCACCGCGGGGTCGAACGACTGCGCGCCCATCGACAAGCGGGAGTACCCGGCCTCCTGCAGACCGGCGAGCGTCGCCTCCTCGACGGTGTCGGGGTTCGCTTCGATGGTGGTCTCGGCGTCGACGGCCACGTCGAACGAGGTCCGCAGCGTCCGCAGCAGCGCCCCGAGGTCCTCCGGGTCCATCGTCGTCGGCGTTCCGCCCCCGAGGAAGACGCTCGCGATCTCGGCGCCGTCCCAGGACGGCGCGGCAAGTCGGGCCTCGCGTTCGAGCGCCCGCAGGTACCGGGGCTTCAGCCCGTCGAGGCCGGCGTAGGCGTTGAAGTCGCAATACCCGCAGCGGGTGAGGCAGAACGGCATGTGGACGTAGATGCCCGCGGTCGAGTTCACTTCTTCACCTTGGCCGAACCCCCGTCGTCGACGCGGAGCGCCTGGATGAACGCCTCCTGGGGCACGTCGACGCGACCGACACGGCGCATACGCTCCTTCCCCTTCTTCTGCGTCTCGAGGAGCTTGCGCTTGCGCGTGATGTCGCCGCCGTAGCACTTGGCGAGCACGTCCTTGCGCTTGGCCTTCACGGTCTCGCGGGCGATGATCTTCGAGCCGATCGCCGCCTGCACGGCCACGTCGAAGAGCTGGCGCGGGATCAGCTCCTTGAGCCGTTCGGTCATCTGCTTGCCGTACGTGTATGCCTTGTCGCGGTGCACGATCGTGCTGAACGCGTCGACGGGCTCGCCGTGCAGCAACACGTCGACGCGCACGAGGTTCGCCTCCTGGTAGCCCCAGGGCTCGTAGTCGAGGCTCGCGTATCCGCGCGTGCCCGACTTCAGCTGATCGAAGAAGTCGAAGACGATCTCGGCCATCGGCAACACGTAGTGCACCTCGACGCGCTCCGGCGTGAGGTAGCTCATGTCGACGAGCTCGCCCCGGCGTTCCTGGCACAGCCCGAGCACGGCGCCGAGGTACTCGGCGGGCGTGATGATCGTGGCGTAGACGACGGGCTCCTCGACCCTGTCGTGATCGCCCCCCGGCGGCATCTCGGCCGGGTTGTGCACGATCGTCATCTCGTCGCCTCGGAAGACGTGGAACTCGACGTTCGGCGCGGTCGCGATCAGCTCCAGGTCGAACTCGCGCTCGAGGCGCTCCTTCACGATGTCCATGTGCAGCAGGCCGAGGAAGCCGCACCGGAACCCGAATCCCAGCGCCTGCGACGTCTCGGGTTCGAAGTGCAGGGCGGCGTCGCTCAGCTTCAAGCGGTCGAGCGCGTCGCGCAGGTCTGCGTAGTCGCCCCCGTCCGCGGGGAAGAGCCCGGACCAGACCATGGGCCTGGGCTCGCGGTAGCCGGGCAGCGGCTCGTTCGCGCCGAGCTTGCCCGCGAGCGTGATCGTGTCGCCGACCTTGGCCTGGTGCACGTCCTTCAGCCCGGTGACGAGGTAGCCGACCTCACCCGGTCCCAGGTCCGGGACCGGCGTCGGTTCGGGCGCGTTCACGCCCGTCTCCTCGGCCTCGCTCTCGACCCGGGTCGCGAACATCTTGATGCGGGCCCGCGACGGCAGCACCCCCTGCTGTACCCGCACGTAGGTGATCACCCCGCGGTAGGGGTCGAACATCGAGTCGAAGATCAGTGCCTGCAGCGGCGCCGTCGCATCGCCGACGGGAGGAGGAACCCAGTCGATCACGGCGGCGAGCAGCTCGTCGACGCCCTCCCCGGACTTCGCGCTGATGTGCAGGATCTCGCTCGGTTCGCAGTCGAGCAGGTTCGCGAGCTCCTTCGTGCGCTGCTCGGGCTCGGCGGCGGGCAGGTCGATCTTGTTCAACGCCGGCACGATGACCAGGCCGGCGTCGCGAGCGAGGTGGTAGTTCGCGAGGGTCTGGGCCTCGAGCCCCTGGGCCGCGTCGACGAGCAGCACGGCTCCCTCGCACGCTTCCAGCGACCGCGAGACCTCGTACGTGAAGTCCACGTGCCCCGGGGTGTCGATCAGGTTCAGCTCGTACCCGTCATGGAGCAACCGCACCGATTGCGCCTTGATCGTGATGCCCCGCTCGCGCTCGAGATCCATCTTGTCGAGGTACTGGGCGCGCATGTCGCGATCGGCGACGGTATGCGTGGCCTCGAGCAGTCGGTCGGCCAGCGTCGACTTCCCGTGGTCGATGTGCGCCACGATGCAGAAGTTGCGGATGCGTGAGGTCTCGGTCGTCACGTCCCACACATGGTACGGGCGGCCGCGGAGCGCGGGGACGCGCTGGTACGCTGGTCGGCCGACATGGCGAACATCAAGTCACAGATCAAACGGAACAAGCAGAACGAGGTGCGGCGCGAGCGCAACAGGTCCGTCCGCTCGGCGCTCAAGACCTCGCAGAAGAAGGTCGAGGCCGCCGTCGCCGAGGGCGACGCGCAGGCCGCTCAGGAGCAGTCCCGCGAGGCCGCGCGCGCGCTCGACAAGGCCGCGAGCAAGGGCGTCGTGCACAAGCGCACGGCCGCACGGCGCAAGAGCCGTCTCGCGAAGGCGGCCAACGCCACCGGGCAGTAACGGGCACCGCGCGACCTGCAGTGGGATCTCCCCCGGCGTAGGCTTGCCGTCATGGCGTCGTCGGGGCGTTCTCCCGTGCCGACCTACCTCGCGATGGCCGCCGCCGTGATAGCGGTGGTCGTTGGCCTGAACGTGCTCTCGGGGTCGACACCACGCAGGGAGACCCCGACCGAGAGTGAGACAGCGGCCGGCCCGCCGCCGAAGATGGCGATCATCGGGGGCTTCGGTTCCACGATCGAGCGGGACTTCCTGCCCACCGTCCTGCGGCGTCCTCGAGTGTCCGAGCGGCACCGCTACTGCGACGCCCGCGGATGCTGCCCCACTTCGCGCACGACGCTCGGCACCACGACCGATGCCGGCGTGGTCGTCGCGACGCTCCGATCGCAGGGGTACGTCACCGGCCGGGGCGACCGCGCGATCGTGCGCGCCGGACCGTTCCCCCAGGTCGCGTGGACGGGGATATCGGGTGACGGCACCCGGCAGACGTGGCGCAGGGTGGACGTGTCGCACGGCGTCGATGTCGACCGTCCGGCCTGGCCCACGATCTTCGTGCTGAGCCTGGCCGTGTGCGACGACCGGTGAGCGACCTTCCGATCAGCCGGCAGCGATCGCCACGACCAACGTCGGCATCACGGTATCGCCCGAGGCACCGGACTTGAGCGCCCGATCGGCCTCGGCGGCGCGCTCGTGCAGCCGCAGGAGCTGCATCATCGAGTAGTGCCGGGCCTGCTGCTGGTAGCGCCTGGCCTGCCACTCGAACCGGAGCCCCGCCCGCTTCGCGAGCTCGGCAGGCGGCATGCGGTCGGGAAGCGACCGCACGCGGATCAGGTCACGGAGCCGGCTCGCGACGCCGCCCAGCACCTTGAGCGGATCGTCGCCGCCTTCCTCGAGGGAGCGCCAGGACCGGATCGCGCCGGGCAGATCACGCGAGAACGCCCGGTCGCACATGTCCCAGACCTTCTGTTCGCCCAACCCACGGAACTGCTGCGCGACGATCGCCGGGGTGACCCGCTGCCCGTGGAACGCCGCCTCGAGTTGCTGCAGGGCGGCCACGAGCTGCCCCGGCTCTTCACCGAGGATCTCGACGAGCGCGCGAGCCGCGCCCACCGAGAGATCGAGGCCGATCGTGTCGGCGCGACGAGCGAGCCACGGCTCGAGATCCTTCCGCTTGATCTCGACGTGGACCACGTCGCCTACGGGCTTGACGAGCTTGTCGAGCGCGGCCGGCACCTTGCCGCGCTCGGCGACCTGGGCGCAGATCACGAGCTGCGCGTCGGGGTCGGGCGAGGCGAGGTAGGCAGCGAGCTCGGCGGTCGCGTCCTTCGTGAGCGAGCGTGCGCCGGCGATCACGAGCGCCCGTGGTTCACCGAACAACGAGGGGGTCGCGAGATCCTGCAATTCACCGCCCTGCCAGTCCTCGGCGTCGACCTCGCTCGGACGCAGGTCACCCAGGCGGGCGAGCGCCGCCTCTCGCAGCAGGAAGGCGTCTTCCCCCCAGAGCAACGCGATCGGAGCCGGCGAGCGGGGCGACATGTGGAGATGGTAGCGCCGGGCCATGACGCCCCCGATCAGCGCTGCCGGTCACGGCCGCCGAGCCGTCGTCGAAGGTGATCGTCACGGTGCCACGCTCGTCGGTGCGCCACACGGCCGACCCGGCCCCCGGCCAGCGCGTCGGGCGTGCTCGGCACCGGGTGCCCTTACTCCGGTGGATGTACCTCGGCGCGGCCCAAAGGATCCGGCCCCCGTTCATCAGTGTTTCCGCCCGTGGCGAGGCGAAGTACCTCAGCCACGTATGAGGACTTCGCGCTCGCGTAGGCATCCCCGCCGCGGTGCCGCTCGGCGAGCCCGATCTTCAACACCTCGTACCGGCGGGCCTCAGCGGGGTGCGACCGAAGGTAGTCGCGGAAGACGACCATCGAGTCCGCATCGGGCTCGTCCTTCTGAACGACGTGCACGTTGAACCTCATCCGCTTGCGGGTGCCCTTGAAGAGGACATGGCCCTCGTCGCGATGGTCGAAGGCGAACCCAAGCGACGAGAGCGGATCCGCGTATGTCGCTTCCGGATCGTAGCTCTCGACGAGGATCCGGATATCGATCACGGGCTTCGCGGCGATTCCGGAGATCGAGGTCGACCCCACGTGATCGATGCGTGTGGCCGTCGAGCCGAGCGCTTCGTGGATCTCCGTGACCGTCCGCTCATACAAGCCCATCCCGGATCGTGCGGCACCAGCGTGATCGACACGACCGCATCGTAGCTGGTCGCTGCATGCCAAGGCCCTCAAGCTCAACGGTCCGCGGTCACTGTGGGGAGGCCGCCTTCGAATGTCACGGTGACCGTGCCGTGCTGGTCGGTGCGCCAGATCTCGGCGCCGGTCTCCGCGATGGCCTGCAGTGTGCTCGGCACCGGGTGCCCGTACGTGTTCTCGCCCACGCTCACGACCGCGACGGGGGCCGCGACCGCGTCGAAGAACGCGGCGACCGAGGTCGCCGCTCCGTGATGAGGCACCTTCAAGACGTCGGCGCGGAGGTCGAGGCCGGCCTCGTCGCGCTGCTCGAGCAACCACTCCTGGGCGGGCTCCTCCGGCTCCGTCGCGAACAGCACGACGTCGCCGCCACGGCTGAGCCGGATCACCAACGCGTCGTTGTTCGTGTCGGACTCGGTGGCCGAATAGCACTCGTGCGGCGAGAGCACGTCGAGCCGCACGTCGCCCGCGACGAACGACTCGCCCGCCCACGGGGTACGGCTGTCGATGCCCTCGTCGGCGATCGCCCGATCGAGCTCCACCTGCAGCGCGGAGGTCGTCGGGCATGCCGATTGCAGCACGACTCCGACCTGGAAGCGGGCGAGCACTGCCGGCAGCCCGACGAAGTGGTCGGCATGGGGGTGGCTCGCGATCACCACATCGAGACGTTTCACACCGAGCGCCGCGAGCTCGGTCGCGACCTGCTCCTCGTCGGGGCCACCGTCGATCAGCACCGTCACGCCGCCCGGCGTGGTGACGAGGGCCGCATCGCCCTGGCCGACATCGAAGACCCGTACCGTGAGCGAGGACGGCGGGCCGGCGGACGTGGCCGAGTTCCAGACGAGGAGGGGCAACGCCAGCATCACGACGAGGACCACCCGCCGTGACGGCCGCCACCCGGTTCGCAGCGCGACCGTGAGGGCGGCCACGAGGGTGGAGCCAACGGCCAGCACGAGTGGTCCACCGCGCGAGGTGATGTGGGCCACAGGCGCACGCCCGGCGACGTTGGCGATGAGCTCGAGCGCGCGCATCGGCACCTGCGCTGCGAGCCCGGCGAGGTGCCCGAGCGGCTCGGAGACGATGCCCATGCCGGCGGCCACGAGGCCCAGCAGGAGCGAGGGCGCGACCGTCGGGGCCGCGAGCACGTTGGCCAGCAACGTGACGCCGGGCACGTCGTGGAAGTGGAAGAGCAGGACCGGAGTCACCCCGAGCTGTGCGGCCAGCGTCGTGCCCGCCGCCGCCGCGACCGGCCGAGGCATCACGCGCTCGAACCGCTCGCCGAGCGGGGCGGCCATCGCCACCATGCCGGCGGTGGCCAGCACCGAGAGCTGGAAGCCGATCGACAGCACGAGCACCGGCTGCAGGATCAGCAGCGCCAGCACGGCACCCGCGAGCACCACCGCGGTCGATCGAGTACGACCGAGCAGCAGCCCGATCAGGGTGAGCGCGCTCATCGCCCCCGCCCGCATCACCGACGGCTCTGCGCCGGTCAGCACGACGATGAACGCGACGGTTCCCAGTCCGATCGCGGCCTGCGCGGGCCTCGGAAGCCCGATCATCGTGACGAGAGCGAGCACGGGACCGAGCACCATCGCGACGTTGCCGCCCGAGACGACGAGCAGGTGCGTGAGCCCGGTCGCCTTGAAGTCGCGTTCCACACCGGAGTCGAGGTGCGAATCGTCGCCGAGCGCGAGACCCATCAGCAGGCCTGCCTCCCTGGTGGGGAAGACGGCCTCGATCGATCGGCCGACCGTCTCACGCACCGCCTGGGTCGATCGCACGAACGGGTTCGGCGAGCCCCCGACGCGTTCGACGTCGCTCGCTCGGAGCGTCACCGCCACGCCCTTCGCGTGGAGCGCATCGAGGAACTCCGGGTCGTCGGGTACCTGGAGCGCCCCGTCGATCCGGATGAGGTCGCCCCGGACGACCGAGGGCGGCTCCTCGTCGCCGGAGAGCCAGATCGTTTCGCGCAGCGAGCTCGCCGAACCGTCGGCCAGGCGCACGAGCCGCACGTCGGCCAACGCATGCCATCCGAGCGCACCCGGCCGCGGATCTTCCCGAAGCGTGGCCTCGGCCTCGACGCGATCGGGAGCCATCGCGGCGAGTGGGGACGATCCGAGCCGCTGCCCGGCGACCAGCGCCCAGCAGATCCCCGTCGCCGAGACCCCGCCCAACACGAGGGCGGTCACGGCAACGATCGACCCACCGGGACGACGCATCGGGGGCGTCACCTCCTGGACGACTCCGGCGGGGCGAAGCGCCTCGGGCACGAGACCGGCGACCGCGACCGGATCGTGTCGGCGGACCGCAGGAGTGGCGATCGCGGCCGCGGCGAGCGACGCGAGACCGAGGAGCCCCGGAACCCACGTCGGCCACGAGCGGGCGGGGCCGAAGCCCGCGAGCAACCCGGCCCACCACGCGGCCGTCGCGGCCGGCAGCAGCCACGCGCTCATACCGTGACCTGGTCGCGGATCTCCTCCAGGGTCGCGGGGCCGATGCCGCTCACGCTCTCGAGATCGTCGACCGACGCGAACGGCCCGTTGTCGGTGCGGTAGTCGACGATCGCTGCGGCGAGCACCTCGCCGATGCCCGAGAGCGCTTCGAGCTCGGTCGCGCCGGCCGTGTTGACGTTGATCAGCGATCCGCTCGAGGGGGCGGATCCCGTCGCCCCGGGGACCGCGGCGGCGGGGCCGGCAACCCCCTGCTTCGGGACGATCACCTGCGAGCCATCGGTGAGCGGCGCGGCGAGGTTCAGGACGCTGAGGTCGGCGCCTTTCCGCGGGCCCCCAGCACGCTCGACCGCGTCGATGACCCGATCGCCCTGCGCGAACGCGTAGACCCCGGGCTGATGCACCCACCCGGTCACGTCGACGATGATCGGTGGACCGGTAGGAGAGGCTTCAGCGAGGACGGCGCCCGAGGCCGCGGGTGCTTCGCCCTGAACATCGGCCGCGATCTGGACCGGTTTCGGAAGCGACCGCACGTACCACAGGCCCGCCCCGGCCATCGTGACCACAACGACCACGACGAGGCCGACCAGCTCGCCGCGCGACAGCGTCTCGAGCCGCTCCCTGATGCCCATGCGCCGACGCTAGGGACCTCCACCCGGGACATCGGTGACCTTCGTCACATCCCGACGCGTTCGCGTCGGCGGCCTGGGCGTGGTTGCATCCGGACATGGAGCGACGCCGAGAGGACGGGATCGGGCTGGACGAGCTCGCGCAGGCGACCAGGAACCATGGCATGCCGCTGGAGGCGCTCCGAGCCGACATCACGCCCGCGGGCCTGCACTACGTGTTGATCCACTACGACGTGCCGTTCCTCGACGAGTCGACGCATGCGCTCTCGCTCGAGGGATTCGACCGGCCACTCAGCCTGACCCTCGACGAGCTGCGGTCGCGGCCGTCCGTGACCATGCCGGCCACGTTCGAGTGCGCCGGCAACGGCCGTGCCCTGTTCGACGCGCGGCCGTTCAGCCAGCCATGGCTGCTCGAAGCGGTCGGGACTGCCGAATGGACCGGGACCCCGCTCGCCGGCGTGCTTCACGACGCCGGTGTGCCGGGAGGCACCGGCGAGCTGCTGTTCACGGGCGTGGATCGCGGCGTCGAGGGCGGCGAGGAGCAGTCGTACGAGCGGGCGCTCTCGCTCGATGAGGCGATGCGCGACGAGGTGCTGCTGGTCTACGCGATGAACGGCCGGGCACTGCCGCCGCAACACGGCGGCCCTCTCCGGCTGCTCGTGCCGGGCTGGTACGGCATGACGAACGTCAAGTGGCTCGCCCGCATCACCGTGCTGAGCGCTCCGTACGAGGGGTATCAGAACGCGGTCGCCTACCGGCTGCGCACCGATCCCGACGAACGGGGCGAGCCGGTCTCGCGGATGCGGGTGCGGTCGTTGATGGCCCCGCCCGGCATCCCGACCTTCCCCGAGCGCGAGCGCGTCGTCCCCTCCGGCCCGACGACGCTCGAAGGCAGAGCATGGTCCGGCACGGCGCCGATCGAGCGCGTCGAGGTGAGCGTCGACGGGTGCGAACGCTGGACCGATGCGGCGCTCGAGCCCGCGCCCTCTCCCTACGCGTGGCATCGGTGGACGTTCGACTGGACCGCGACCCCCGGCATCCACGAGGTGGCGTGCAGGGCCACCGACGCCGACGGCGTGACCCAGCCGCTGGAGGCAGAGCCGAACATCGGCGGCTACGCGAACAACGCGGTGCACCGCGTGCGGGTGACCGTGACCGATCGACCCCGACGGATCAGCGCTTCGTGACGACGTTCACCAGCTTCGGAGCACGCACGACCTCCTTCACGACCTCGCGGCCGTCGATCGCCGTTTGAACCTTCCGGCTCGCGCGGGCGAGTTCCAGCGCGCCGTCGTCGTCGATATCGGCAGGCACCTCGGCCTTGTCGCGGAGCTTCCCGTCGACCTGGAACACCATCGTGACGGTGTCCTCAACGGTCAGCGCCGGGTCGAACGACGGCCACGGCGAGGTGTGGACCGATGCCGGCTCGCCAAGGTCGACACGCCAGAGCTCCTCCGCGGCGAAGGGCGCGAACGGCGCGAGCATCTGCACGAGCGCGCGGGCGGCGCCGAGCGTTCCCCCGCCGGCGTCGAGCGCCGCGCGCATCTCGTTCGTCAGCACCTGCAGCTTCGAGATGGCGATGTTGAACCGGAACCGGTCGAGGTCGTCGGTCACGCATCGGATCGTCTTGTGGGTGAGCCGCACGAGCGACTCGGGCTCCGGGGACGACGTCCCACGCTCCGCGGCGTCACCCACCGCGGCGAAGACCCGTCCGAGCCACGAGTGCACGCCCGGGCGCCGGTCGGGATCGTCCCCCGCGATCAGCTTCCAGTCGATGTCGTCCTCGAACGGGCCCGCGAACAGCATGATCAGGCGCATCGTGTCGGCGCCCCAGCGTTCCACCAGCGGCATCGGCTCGACGATGTTGCCCTTGGACTTGCTCATCGAGGCGCCGTCGTAGATCACCTGGCCCTGGTTCATCAGCCGCGGGAACGGCTCGGTGAACCCGACCATGCCGAGGTCGTACAGCACCTTCGTGAAGAACCGTGTGTAGAGCAGGTGCAGGATCGCGTGCTCGACCCCGCCCGTGTACTGCCCGACGGGCATCCATCGATCGACGTCCTCACGACGGAACGGCCCGCCCTCGTACCCGGGCGAGCAGTACCGGAAGAGGTACCAGCTCGAATCCACGAACGTGTCCATCGTGTCGGTGTCGCGCGTCGCCTCGCCGCCGCACGACGGGCACCGCACGTGCTTCCACGTGGGATGGCGAGCGAGCGGGCTCTCCCCGCCCAGCTGGAAGTCGGCGTCGTCGGGCAGCAGGACGGGCAGCTCGTCGTCGGGCACCGGCACCTCCCCGCACGTGGGGCAATGCACGATCGGGATCGGCGCTCCCCAGTACCGCTGACGCGAGAGCAGCCAGTCGCGCAGACGGAAGTTCACGGTCGCCTCGCCGCGCCCCTCCTGCTCGAGCCAGGCCGTGACCTTCGCGATCGAAGCAGGTGAGGGCTCGCCATCGAAGGGACCGCTGTTGACCATGACCCCGTCGTGGGGCATCGCCTCGGTCATCGAGTCGGGGTCGACCGGGTCCGACCCTTCCGGTTGGATCACCACCCGCACCGGCAGCCCGTGCTGCCGTGCGAACGCGAAGTCGCGCTCGTCGTGCGCGGGCACGGCCATGATCGCGCCGGTCCCGTACTCCATCAGCACGTAAGGCGCGGCGTACACGGGCACGCGCTCGCCGTTCACCGGGTTCACGGCATGCACCCCGAGGAAGGCGCCCTCCTTGGTGTCGGCCGCCGCACGCTCGGCGGTCGACGTGTGCCGCGCCCGCTCGACGAGCGGCTCGACGTCGCCCCAGGTGCCTCCCAGCTTCGCGAGCCGCTCGACGGTGGGGTGCTCGACCGAGAACACGAAGAACGTCACGCCCCACAGCGTGTCCGGGCGGGTCGTGAAGACCTCGATCTCCTCGCCCGTCTCCTCGATCGTGAACGTGACGGACGCACCCTCGCTGCGTCCGATCCAATTGCGTTGCATCGTCAGCACGCGTTCGGGCCATTCATCGAGCGTGTCGATGTCGTCGAGCAGCCGCTGCGCGTACTCCGTGATCTTGAAGAACCACTGGGTCAGGTTGCGACGCTCGACGGTCGCGCCACAGCGCTCGCACGCCCCCTGGATCACCTGTTCGTTCGCGAGCACCGTCTGGTCGTTCGGACACCAGTTGACCGGCGAAGCCTTCCGGTAGGCGAGCCCCCGCTCGAAGAACCTCAGGAACAACCATTGGGTCCATCGGTAGTACTCGGGCTCGTGCACCGCGAGTCGCCTGGTCCAGTCGAACGACATGCCCATCCGGCGGAACGACCGCGCCTGCTGCTCGATGTTCGCGTCGGTCCACGCCCGCGGGTCGGCACCCCGCTTGATCGCAGCGTTCTCGGCGGGCAGCCCGAACGAGTCCCACCCGATCGGATGCAGCACGTTGTAGCCACGCATCCACCGGTAGCGCGCAACCACGTCGCCTCCGCTGAACGCCTCGGCGTGGCCCATGTGCAGGTCGCCGGAGGGATACGGGTACATGTCGAGCGCGTAGAAGCGAGGCCGCTCGTCGCTCGGATCGTCCGAGGCACGATAGAGATCCTCGTCGGCCCAGGCCTGCTGCCACGTGGGTTCGATCTCGCTCGGTTCGTACCGCCTGCTCATGTCGCAGATGGTAGCGGCGCCGTGACCTCAGGCGGCGCCGGGGGTCATCTCGACCATGCCCCACGGGCTCCCGTACTCGTTGAGCAGGTCCATGAACGGCACGGCGTCGAACGCCTCGGGGCCCAACACCCCGGCGCCCGACCACGTGCCGCTCGCGAGGAGCTCAAGGCCGATCACGGGATTGATCGCGGTCTGCCAGACGACCGCCTGCGCACCGTCGTCCTTCCACGTCTGCTCGTTGTCGACCACGTGGTACAGGTAGACCTCCCGCGGTGACCCGTCGGTGCCCGTGCCCGCGACCCACGTGCCGGCGCATGTCTTCCCGGTCATCCGGTCGCCGAGCGTCATGGGGTCGGGCAGCGCTGCCGCCACGACGTCACGGGGCGACACCTCGGTGTCGCGCACGCGGACCCTCTCCACCCGGTCGAGGCCGAGCTTGTGGAGGGTCTCGAGCACCTGGATGAACTCGTCGCCCAGGCCGTACTTGAACGTGACCCGCGAACAGTCGATCCACCGAGGCACGAGGAGCACCTCCTCGTGCTCGACGTTCACGCACTCGACGTCTCCGATCCCCTCGGGGAACGTGAACGTCTCGGGCTCGCTGAACGGAGCGGTCGTGAACCAGCCGCGGTCCCTCTCCCAGATCACCGGTGGATTCAGGCATTCCTCGATCGTGGTCCAGATCGAGAACGTGGGAGCGAAATCGTATCCCTCGATCTCGAGGTTCGCGCCGTCGCGCACACCGACCTGGTCGACGACGTCGAACAGATGGTCGGCCGCGAAGCGGGCGAACACGTCGGCGGCCCCGGGCTCGACGCCGAGCCCGACCAGGGCGAGCGACCCGCGGTCCTCCCACAGATCGGCCATCGCGAACTGGTCGTCGCCGAGCTTCTTCCCCGTCTCCTCGTGCGGCCGCTCGGGATGCGGCTCCGAGAGCGACATCGCCATGTCGAGGTAGTTCGCGCCCGCCTCCAGCGCCCCTCGGAAGATCGGCATCACGAAGCGGGGGTCCGCGGCATTGAGGACCACGTCGCACCTGTGAGCTCGGACGGCCTCGGCGACCTGCGACGCATCGGTCGCGTCGAGCCTGGCCGCGGAGAACCTTCCGGGGCCGCCGTACCGATCGGCGACTCGGCGGGCCTTCGACTCGTCGACGTCCGTGAACACGATGTGTTCGTAGAAGTCGCGGCGCGCGGCGATCGGGGCGAACGCCGACCCGACCCCGCCCGAGCCCACCACCAGGATCCTCACGCTCAAGCCACCTCCTGCCCCGTTCCAGCGCGGCGACGGATGGGATGGTAGCCGTGCGAGACCCGCGGCTCGCGGGGCTAGGATGTTCGTTCCGTGCCCTTCGGGACATGTGCACCGACCATCCACGCCCCAGGAGCCCTCCCCTGGCCTCTCTCGAGCGTCTCTCGACCACGAGGAACCTCACCGGCGCGGCGCTGGCCGCGGTGCTCGTCGCCGCGCTCGTGATCGCGATGGCAGCCGGCGGATCGGAGGACGCAGACCCCCGTGCGGGTCCGGCGTCCGCCGCCGGCGTCACCCCGATCGATCGGACGCCCACGCCGGAACCGCTCGACCCCTCGTGGCCCGAGCGCCTCACGTTCCTCAGCGACTCGGTGGGTCTCGGATCGATCACGGCGTTGCGCGAGACGATGCCTCGATGGCGCATCCGGGT
Source organism: Actinomycetota bacterium (assembly GCA_035711865.1). Lineage (GTDB taxonomy): Bacteria > Actinomycetota > UBA4738 > UBA4738 > HRBIN12 > JAOUEA01. Next base: position 230 of record DASTBT010000105.1, on the reverse strand, counting down.
GCTGGGCGAACCGGCGCTGATGCTCGACGATGCCGCCGCCCGGCTCCGGCGCGGCGGACGGCTGGACCGGGTCGTGGTCGTCGCGCTCGGCTACAACTCGTTGTGGAGACGACGGCGTGTCGATTACGACCTCTTCGCGGAGCGGTTCGATGGGGAGGCAGATCGGCTCTTGCGCGTGATCCGCAACAAGGGCGGCCGCAAGATCGTCTGGATCACCCTGCGGGACGCCT
>DASTBT010000104.1:0-4354 GCA_035711865.1 Actinomycetota bacterium | reverse complement strand
TGACCCGGATCGAGCTGGGGGCATTGGATCCCGTCGAGGCGCGTGCCTTTCTCGGCGAAGCTGTCGAGGCGGTCCAGGCAGCCGCCCTCTTCAATGAGAGCGGCGGCACCCGTTCTATCTTCAGCAGCTCGCGCGAACGCGGGAGCACAGCGCCGTGACCGGGTCCCGCACCTTGGAGCTCTCCGAATCGATCGAGGTGCCGCCCGCGGTCGCCGCCGCGCTTGCCGAGGAGCTCGCGTCGCTCTCCGGGACGGCGCGCCTGGTGCTCGAAGGCGCGGCGGTTGCGGGCGACCCGTTCGAGCCCGAGCTGGCCGCGGTCGCGGCCGAGACGTCAGAGGTCTCGACGATGGACGCCGTCGACGAGCTCCTCCAACTCGACTTCATCCGGCAGACGGACGTGCCTCGGCGGTTCCGGTTCCGGCATCCGCTCGTGCGACTGGCGGTGTACGAGACGACCGCAGGCGGGTGGCGACTGGGTGCGCACGAACGGTGCGCCGAGGTGCTGACCGCACGCGGTGCCGCGGTGGCGGCGCGGGCGCACCACGTCGAACGATCCGCACGGCCGGGCGACGTCGGCGCCGTCGCGATCCTTCGCGAGGCGGGCGAAGCGACCGCACGGCTCGCGCCCGAAAGCGCCGCGCGGTGGTTCGGTGGGGCACTCCGACTGCTGCCGGAGACCGGGCCGCCGGAAGAGCGGATCGAGCTCCTCCTCGCTCGTGCCGACGCGTTCGCTGCGGCGGGTCGTTTCGTCGCGAGCCATGCGGCGTTGCTGGAAGCGATGGGGGTCGTCCCGGAGGGGTCGACGACGCTTCGCACGACGCTTACGACGGCGTGCTCCAGGGTGGAGCGCTACCTGGGGAGATACGAACAGGCCAACGCTCGTCTGGTGGGCGCTCTTCGCCTCTTGCCGGAGTCCCGGTCGGTCGAGTCCGTGGAGCTACGGATCGAGCTGACGCTGAACGAGTTCTACCGCTCCAGATACGAGGCGATGCGCGGATGGGCTACGCGCGCGGCGAGCGCGGCGGAGGTACTGGGAGATCCGGTCCTGACTGCGGCGGCGGCCGTCATGTGCGCGTTCGCGGACGCTGTGACCGGGCCGATCGACCTCGCTCGATCGAGTCGCGACGAAGCCGCAGCACTCGTGGACGACCTTTCCGACGACGAGCTCTCGATCCGACCCGACGCTGCGGGGTGGCTCGCGATCACCGAGGTCTATCTCGACCTCTACGCCGAGGCCGACGTCCACGCGAGCCGCGCTCTCAGGCTCGCTCGCACATATGTGAGGGGGGATCCCCTGCACCGCCTGTACCCGGTCCTGCCCCGGGTCTGGTACGTTCGCGGCAAGCTGGCCGAGGCATCCGATCTCCTCGACGGCGCCATCGAGGCCTCGCGGTTGCTCGGGTCGCCGCCGGCGCTCGCCGGGAACCTCTTCAACCGGTCCGTCGTCGCCGTTGCCGTCGGCGATCTGGACGTCGCGCTCGTCACCGCGGAGGAGGCCCTCGAGCTCGCACGTGACCTCGACGTGGGTTTCGTGACGGCCTGGGCTGCCGTGAGGCACGCGAGCGTCCTGCTCGAGAACGGAGAACCCGAACAGGCCGTCGACCTGCTGCTCGGCCGCGCCGGTGGCCAGGAGCTGACGCTCATCCCCGGCGGCTGGAGGGCGTACTGCCTCGAGCTCCTCACCCGCTGTTGGCTCGCCATCGATCGCCGTGTCGAGGCGGAGCGCGCCGCCGCCCTCGCCCAAGTCACGGCGGCCAACATCCGACTTCCCCTCGCGACCGCATGGGCCGATCGTGCCGTTGCCGCCGTCGCGCTCCACGCCGGGGACGCGGCCGACGCCGCCGAACGCGCCCTCGCCTCGGCCCGTGCCGCCGACGGAGCCGGAGCCCCCATCGAGGCCGGCCTCTCGCGCACGCTCGCCGGCCGAGCCCTCGCCCGAGCCGGCCAGCGCGATGCTGCGGTGGCGGAGCTCCGGCGCGCAGCGGCGGCGTTCGAAACGTGCGGCGCGCTGCGCTACCGGGACGGCGCGGAACGGGAGCTCGGGAAGCTCGGCCATCGTCCCCACCGGCGAACACGGCCGGGCACGATCGATGGACGGGGGATCGAAACGCTGACCGAACGCGAACTCGAGGTAGCTCGGCTCGTCGTCGACCGCAAGACCAATCCGGAGATCGCCGCGGACTTGTTCTTGAGCCAGAAGACGGTCGAGACGCACCTTCGCAACATCTTCCACAAGATGAGCGTCACTTCACGCGTCGCTCTCGCGCGTGCCGTCGAGAACGCGGACAGGACGGCCGACGCTCGCGAACCGACGAGGGCTTAACAGCCGACGCGCGATCAGGGTCTCGTTTCAGGGTGATGCCCCGATGTCTGCCGATCGCGCCCCCGGCAAGCTCGACGGTACGCAGAAGGAGGGGAGGAGACCATGGGTGTGCGCGTGGCAGACCGGCCCGCCACGGGAGCCTGGGGCTGGGCGACGGCGCGGTGGCGCGGCGTCGCGTGGCTCGTTGTCGTGATCGCCGACGTGGGACTGCTCGCCTGGGGTGCGGGGGCGGCCCTGTTGCCGGACCGTCTGCCCGGACCGGGTTCCGAACCGATCCTGCCCGCCGGCTTCGAGGGCTACACCGGCGGCTCGTGGCAGCAGCTCACGGCGGCGTCCCCGGAGACGGCCGGATACATCACGCTGGTCTTCCGGATGTACGGCATCTACATCGTGGCATTCAGCCTGTTGGCGATCGCGATCGCCGCGACGGCCTACCGGCGAGGTGACGGTTGGGCCTGGTGGGCACTCCTGGTCGGCAACACGATCGCCTGGGTCTCGGCGATGACGTACGACCAGATCGTGGGGGCGATCGGGCCGTTCGAGTTGACGGAATACCTCGGCCTTGCCCTGATCTACGGAAGCCTCGCCCTCACGGTTCCTTCCTCCCGACGGCACCCGATTGGGCTCGGGGAGCGAGGCCCGGGCGAGGGCTCAGGTTGGGAGTGACGACCCGTGAGCACCTCGTTCCCACGGACCCGCTGCCGCACCTACACGAACGGGTCCTTCCATCGAAGGGACCGTTGGCCCTTGGTTCTCGCCACGAGTGGGCGTAGGTCGTTGTGTCGAAGGTACTGATCGGAGGTGACCGGCGATGATGTGGGGAGGCGGCTGGTGGATCATCGGTGTCGTCGTCATGGCGGCATGCGTGTACCTCATGGCGCGGATGTTGATGGGCCACGGGTCGGGTCACGGTGAACACGCCTCGTACAGCGATGGCCCGTACAAGCACAGTGCTCGCGACATCCTGGCCGAACGGTTCGCTCGAGGAGAGATCTCCGAGGAGGAGTTCCACGAGCGGATGCGTGTGCTCGAGCACCGAAGGTCGCAGAGGACGTGAGGACCATGGTGGATCATGGCCTCGTATCCGAGACGGCCCATCGCCCGTCCTGGCCCGGGTTCGCTCGCCACTTCCTGGAGATGGTGGCAGCGATGTGGGTCGGGATGGCGGTCGGGGGAGTGGCGGTCGTGGGCCCGATCCTCGCCATGATGGGGATGACCCCCGGTGAGGCTCGCGTGCGGTACCCGGAGCTCTCCCTGCTCCTGATGGCGTTGAGCATGACCGTCCCGATGGTCGCGTGGATGCGGCATCGCGGACACGGATGGAGGAGTTGCTTCGAGATGTCGGTGGCGATGATCGTTCCGGGCATCTTCCTCGTCTGTCTGTTCTGGGTCGGAGCTACACAGGGTCCAGCCTGCGGGCTGTACTGCGGTCTCATGATCCCGACGATGCTCGTCGTCATGCTCTACCGCCGAGACGAGTACTCGCACCCGATGCATGCGGGGTAGGCGAGGCATCGTGCCGAGGCGGGCTGTCAGAAAGTCGGTCAGCTTCGTCTCGATCGTTCGGAGCGAGGACTACGACCGCTCTCCGGTCGCTCCCTACGTTCGGGCTCTTCCCGATCGTCGATGCGAGCGTGGATCGAGCAGAGACGAGTTCGAGTGGATCGACTGCCAGATCGACGTGGACGAAGACTCGTCGGTTGACGGCCTCACGAGAAGGCCGTCCAGTTGCTCGCGACGAGACCCACCGCGAGGAACGCCACGATCGCGACCCCGAGCGTCAGCACCACGCGGCGAACGCTCCATCGCTGGATCGAGACCGGTTCGCGTTCGGGCAGGAGCGCTCGGAACTGCTCGAGCAGATCCCGGCCGTCCTGCTTGATCTCGTTGCGGAGCTGTGTCGGGCTAGCGACCCCGCGGGCGGCCGCGAACGCCTCGGCGATCTCGTCCCTGGTGAAGTACCGCAGCGCGTGCTCGTACACGCGCTCGGCGTCCGAGCGCAGCGCGAGGACGAGCATCATGTTCGCGAGA
>DASTBT010000103.1:0-2206 GCA_035711865.1 Actinomycetota bacterium | reverse complement strand
GCCCATCTGCAACAGGTACATGAAGAAGAAGGAGGTCAACCCGCCACGCAGGAGCTTGTTGTCCAGCATCGCCGGGTCGATCAGCGCCCCCTCGCCGCGCTCGCGACGCCTGCTCTCCCAGCCCAGGAAGGCGCGCAGCACGAGGCCGCCTGCGATGACGAGCCAGATCACCGGCGACAGGCCGATCCACTCCGGCGCCCCCGGCTTCGGGATCACCGCGCCCCAGGTCCCGGCACGCAGGACTCCGTAGACCACGAGGCCGAGTCCCAGGGCGGACAAGGCGGTGCCGACGAGGTCCAGGTGGACGTCAGGCTCGGGCGGCGCGTCGACGATGCGCCTGGTGAGGAGGAGGATGCCCGCGACGATGAGCACCTCGCCGGCGAACACCCACCGCCACGACGCGTAGGTGGTGAACAGGCCGCCGATCAGCGGCCCGAGCGCGACGGCGATCGCACCGAACGCCGCGACGATGCCATAGGCCCGAGGTCGTTCCGCCGCCCCGAAGTTCGATGCCACGAGCGCCACGATCGCCGGCATGATCAGCGCGGCGCCGATGCCCTCGAGCAGGGACCAGCCGATGAACAGCACGGTCAGGTTGGGCGAGATCGCCGTGGTGAGCGAGCCCGCTCCGTAGATCACGCAACCGATGGCGAACGCGCGCTTTCGGCCGAGGATCTCGCCGATCTTCCCGCCCGTGATCATCAGCGACGCCATGACCAGCGTGTACAGCGTGATCGCGGTCTGGATGCCGGTGACTGTCGTCCCCAGGTCATTCGCGACGGTCTCGATCGACACGTTCATGACGGAGCTGTCCAGCGCCATCAGGAACTGCCCGGACGCCAGGGTGAACAGGACGACGCCCGAGGCGGCAGCTGCTCGAGCGGCGGGCGCCGAGACGTCGTCAACCATGGGAGCCCACAGCGCGGGCGTTGAACCGACGCAGGGTGCGCCGTCGGCCCGGCGAGACGCTGCTCGTCGTCATGGAACCGACGGTAGTGCGGCGCCCGGCGAGGCGGATCCCCTGTTGTCGGTAGCCCTCTCACGTGCTCGTGCGGGACGCGGACGCTTGGAAGGCCCGGGTCCGGACACGCACCTCTAAATTGGTATCGTTCCAGATAACTGATTTGCCAAAGAACACAACAAATGTGGAGGTTCCTGCCTGATGGCACTCATCAACACGGAAGTGAAGCCGTTCAAGGCCACTGCGTACCACAACGGCGCGTTCGTCGACGTCAGCGACGAGGACCTGCGCGGGAAGTGGTCGATCGTGTTCTTCTACCCGGCCGACTTCACCTTCGTGTGCCCGACCGAGCTCGCCGACCTCGCGGACATCTACGAGGACCTGAAGAGCATCGATGTCGAGGTCTACTCGGTGTCGACCGACACCCACTTCACCCACAAGGCCTGGCACGAGACGTCGGGCACGATCAGCAAGATCCAGTACCCGATGGTCGGCGACCCGACCGGCGTCATCGCCAACAACTTCGAGGTGATGCGCGAGGGTCAGGGGCTCGCGGACCGCGCCACGTTCCTGATCGACCCCGACGGCGTCATCCAGTACATCGAGATCACCCCGGAGGGTGTCGGCCGCAACGCCGTGGAGCTTCTCCGCAAGGTCAAGGCCGCGCAGTACGTCCGCAAGCACCCCAACGAGGTCTGCCCCGCCAAGTGGGAGGAGGGCGACGACACCCTCGCCCCGTCATTGGACCTCGTGGGCAAGATCTGACCGACCTTCCCCCACGTCGCAACGTCATACGTCCCGGTCGCCATAGCAGCCGGGACGTATGACGTCCGGCGGGACGTCATACGAAGTGGCCGCTATCGCGCCCGCGATGTATGACGTCCCGCGAGTCCGCTTCGGCACCCCCTGGAGGTCCTCGTGCTCGACCCTGCCCTGTCCAAACAGCTCGCCACGCACCTGAAGCTGGTCCAGCGACCCGTCGAGCTCGTCGCCTCGCTCGACGACAGCCCCAAGTCGACCGAGCTCATGGAGCTGCTCACCGAGGTCGCCTCGCTGTCGGACAACATCACGGCAGTGCGCCGTGACGACTCCGAGCGCCGCCCGTCGTTCGCCATCGTCCGCACCGGCACCGACATCTCGGTGCGCTTCGCGGGCATCCCGCTCGGCCACGAGCTCACCTCGTTCGTGCTCGCCCTCCTGCAGGTCGGCGGCCACCCTCCCGCGGTCTCCCCCGAGGTCGTCGAG
>DASTBT010000102.1:0-12443 GCA_035711865.1 Actinomycetota bacterium | reverse complement strand
TGCTCGACGCGGTGCCGCTCACCGACGAGACGCGTGGGTTGTTCGCCGCGACGGCGTTCGCGGCCATGCCCCGGCGGGCTCGCTTCTACAACGTCGGGCGGGGCGCCACGGTCGACGAGTCCGCGCTCGTGGACGCGCTGCGTGCCCGCACGATCTCGGGGGCCGCGCTCGACGTGTTCGAGGCCGAACCGCTCCCGGAGGACAGCCCCCTGTGGACGATGCCGAACGCGATCGTCTCGCCTCACATCAGCGGCGACGCCGAAGGATGGGAGATCCAGGCGGTCTCGATCTTCGTGGAGAACGCTCGACGCTTCGCGGCCGGCGAGCCGTTGGCGAACGCGATCGACAAGGACGCCGGCTACGGGACCGGAGAACCACTCGCCCAAGGACGGTCGTCATCGTGAGCGACCGGGTGATCGAGGTGAGGGGCCTGCGCAAGTCCTACGGCGACATGGAGGCCGTGCGCGGCATCGACCTGCATGTCGACCGGGGCGAGGTCTTCGCCCTCCTCGGGCCCAACGGGGCCGGGAAGACCACGATCACCGAGATCCTCGAGGGCTATCGGTCGCGGACCGCCGGCGAGGTCTCGGTGCTCGGGCACGATCCCGCCTCCAGGGCGTCCGTCTTCCGGGAGCAGATCGGCATCGTGCTGCAGTCGACCGGCGTCGACCCGTTCCTGACGGTGCGCGAGACCGTCGACATGTACGCGGGGTACTACCCGCAACGCCGGCCGGCCGCCGAGGTCATCGGCGTCGCCGGGCTCGACGAGAAGGCGGACACGAGGGTGAACAAGCTCTCGGGCGGGCAGCAACGCCGGCTCGACGTGGCGATCGCGCTGGCCGGCGACCCGGACGTGCTCTTCCTCGACGAGCCCACGACCGGCTTCGATCCGAGCGCGCGACGCAACGCCTGGGAGATCGTGCGCAACCTCACGGCGATCGGGAAGACCGTGTTCCTCACGACGCATTACATGGACGAGGCGCAGTACCTGGCCCACCGGCTCGCCGTGATCTCGCGCGGCGAGATCGTGGCGGAGGGCCCGCCCGACACGATCGCGGGCCGCGACCGGATGCTGTCGCGCATCCGCTACCGGCTCCCCGAGGGCGCGCCGCCGCTTCCGGAATGGGGCCAGACGGTCGAACGCGACGGGTCGTTCACCGTCCGGGCAGAGGATGCCACGACGATGGCGCACGAGATCACCGGGTGGGCGCTCGAGCGCGGGTTCTCGTTCGAGCGCTTCGAGGTGTCCCAGCCGAGCCTCGAGGACGTGTACCTGGAGCTGACCGGCGGCGAGGGGTCGCCGTGAGCGGAGCGAGCATGGTCGTCCGGCAGTTCCGCTTCACGAACACGGCGTTCTGGCGGAACCCGGCCTCGGCGTTCTTCACGTTCGCGTTCCCGCTGATGTTCCTCGTGATCTTCACCACGCTCTTCGGCAACAGCGATGCCGTGATCGGCGGAGAGACGATGAAGACCTCGACGATCTTCGTGGCGTCGATGGCGGCGTTCTCGGTGATCACGGCCTGCTACACGAACATCGCGATCAGCGTCTCGTTCAGCCGCGACCAGGGCATCCTCAAGCGCATGCGGGGCACGCCGTTGCCCGGGTGGTCGTACCTGACGGCCCGCGTGGTCCACGCGACCGCGATCGCATTGTTGCTCGTCGCGATCTGCGCCGCGTTCGGCACCCTCGTCTACGACGCGTCGCCCCCGACGGGCATGTCGCTCGTGCGTTTCCTCGTGGCCCTGCTGGTGGGGGCGGCGAGCTTCGCGGCGCTCGGCCTGGCGATCACCGCCGCGATCCAACGCCGATGCCTCTCCGGCGATCGTGAACGCGTCGATCCTGCCACTGCTGTTCCTGTCGGGGGTGTTCGTCCCGATCACCGACGACGCCCCGAGGTGGATCGACGTGGTCAGCAAGGTGTTCCCCGTTCGTCATCTCGTGGACTCGATGAACGCGGGGTTCCTCGGCACGCCGTTCCGCTGGAGCGACGTGCTGATCATCGGGCTGTGGGGGCTCGCCGGGCTCCTGTTGGCATCGCGGTTCTTCACCTGGGAGCCCAGGAAGTAGCGCGAACGGCTCTGCTAGGCTCCCCACCCTGGGCGCGAGGGGGTACGGTCGCCCGTCCGACGGAGAGTGGAACGAAGGGGAAGTCTGATGCGGAGGTTCCTGTTGGGGCTCGCGGTCCTGGCGGTCGTCGCGGCCGCGTGTGCGCCCGAGGAGGACGAGGCTCCGCCGGCCGACGACGGGGCGACCGCGACCGAGCCGGCGCCCGTCGACGCCGCGACCTGCGCAGCCGACGCCGGCACGATCAGCGACGGCGTGCTCACCGTCGGCACCGGGAACCCGGCGTTCCCGCCGTGGTGGGAAGGCGGCACCACCGACGCGAACGCCGACTGGGAGTTCAACGACCCGCACCTGCTCGAGGGGTTCGAGGGTGCGACCGTCGGCGCGGTCGCCGAGCAGCTCGGGTTCACCCCCGACGCGATCCACTTCGTGCCGGTGCCCTTCAACAAGTCGTTCGCGCCCGGTCCGAAGGACTTCGACTTCGTGCTGCAACAGATCTCCTATTCCGACAAGCGCGCCGAGGCGGTCGACTTCAGCGAGAGCTATTACGACGTGAACCAGGCGCTCGTGTCGGTGAAGGGCTCCGACATCGACGGAGCGACCACGCTGGCCGAGCTGCAGTCGGCCAAGCTCGGAGCACCGCTCGGAACGACGAGCTTCGACTACATCGAGCAGAACATCCAGCCCTCGGAGGAGCCGGCCGTCTACAACGACCTGAACGGCGCCGTGCAGGCGCTGAAGAACGGTCAGGTCGACGGCATCGTCGTCGACCTGCCCACCGCCTTCTTCGTCACCGCGGTGCAGATCCCCAAGGGAGTGATCGTGGGGCAGTTCCCGACGGTGGGCGCTCAGGAGTACTTCGCGCTGGCGCTCGAGAAGGACAGCGCCCTCACCGAGTGCCTCGATCTGGCCCTGCAGGCGCTGAAGGACGACGGCACCCTCCCTGCGATCCAGCAGGAGTGGCTCGCCGACAACGCGTCGGCCCCCGTGATCGAGGGCTGACCGCCACGGAGCACTGACACGTGGCCGGCGGGGTCCCGGGCGGCGGGTCGTCTCGCGGGGTTCCCGGGCTCGACCCCGAGCACCCGCTCCCGGCGCCGCGCGGAAGCAGGCGTTCCCGCATCCTCGGTGGGGGGGAGCCGGGCGCACGCAGCGTCTGGATCGCCGTCGCGAGCACGGTCGTGTTCTTCGGCGTCGCCGCGATCCTGATCGTGAGCTCGCCGGGGTGGCCCGAGATCAAGAGCACGTTCTTCGACCAGCGGGTGTTCGAGGAGAGCTTCCCGAAGATCGTGCGCCAGTTCGGCACGAACGTGTTCATCTTCCTCGTGGCCGAGGTGTTCGTGTTGATCGTGGCCCTGTTCTTCGCCGTGCTCCGGAGCCTTCCGGGGCCGGTCTTCGCGCCGCTGCGGATCCTCGCGATCGCCTACACCGACATCTTCCGAGGGATCCCGACGATCCTCGTCATCTCGCTGCTCGGGTTCGGCATGCCCGCGCTCCGGCTCCAAGGCCTTCCCAAGAGCGAGGTGTTCTGGGCGATCGTCGCGCTGACGCTCGTGTACTCCGCCTACGTGACCGAGGTCTACCGGGCGGGCATCGAATCGGTGCATCCGAGCCAGACGGCTGCGGCCCGATCCCTCGGCCTCTCGCGCCTGCAGTCGATGCGACACGTGGTCCTGCCCCAGGCGGTCAGACGCGTGGTTCCGCCGTTGCTGAACGACTTCATCGGGCTGCAGAAGGACTCCGCCCTGGTGGCGTTCCTCGGGGTCGTCGAAGCGTTGCAGACCGCGAACATCATCTCGGCGTCCGAGTTCAACTTCACGCCGTTCGTGTCGCTGGCCCTCGTGTACCTGGTCATCACGATCCCGCAGACACGGTTCGTGGACTGGCTCGTCGAGCGCGATCGGAGGCGTCGTCAGGGGGGCACGGTGCTGTGACCGCTGCGGCGAGCGAGGCTCCTCGAGCGCTCGTGATCGAGGGCCTCCACAAGTCCTTCGGTGACCTCCACGTGCTGCGTGGCATCGATCTGGACGTCGCCGCCCACGAGGTGATCTGCCTGATCGGCGCGTCCGGCTCCGGGAAGTCGACGCTCCTTCGATGCGTGAACCTGATCGAGCCGATCGACGCGGGGCGCATCGTGGTGGAGGGCGACGAGATCACCGCCTCCGGCGTGGACGTCGACTCGATACGCCGACGCATCGGCATCGTCTTCCAGTCGTTCAATCTCTTCCCGCACATGAGCGTGCTCGACAACATCACGCTCGCGCCCACGAAGGTCGTCGGCACGCCCGCCGGGCAGGCGGAGAACGAGGCGCGCGACCTGCTCGATCGCCTCGGCCTGGCCGACAAGGCCGAGGAATACCCGGACCGGCTGTCCGGTGGGCAGCAGCAGCGCGTGGCGATCATGCGCGCGCTCGCGATGCGGCCCGACATCATGCTGCTCGACGAGGTGACGAGCGCCCTCGACCCCGAGCTCGTCGCCGAGGTGCTCGACGTGATCCGCGAACTGGCGGCAGCCGGCATGACGATGTTGATCGCCACCCACGAGATGGGGTTCGCTCGCGACATCGCCACCCGCGTGTGCTTCCTCGACGACGGCGTGATCGCGGAGCAAGGTCCCCCCGAGCAGATCTTCGGGGCGCCTCGACACGAACGGACCCGGCAGTTCCTGGCGCGGATCGTCGCCGCGGGGCGGTTGTAGGTCACTCCGAGGCCGTGGGCTCCACCGCTTCCAGCTCGTCGAGGTACGGCATCGCGCCCAGTGCCTCGAGCGTCGGCCGCGCGAGCGAGAGCAGGTCCATGGCCTCCTGCCCTCGACCGAGCCTCGCGAGGCACCTCGCGGCACCGATGCGCCCCAGCGCGGTCTCGAGCGGGAACCCGTACTCCTTCCATGCGGCGGCGAGCTCCTGGTGCAGATCCATCGCGATCGCCGGATCTCCCCAGCCTTCCTCGAAAGCGGCCAGGCCCGTGTCGTACGACAGGCGCAACCGCGTGGACGAGGCATGGTCCCGGACGTCGGGGCCGAGCAGGGCCGCCGCCCGGTCGCGTTCCCCCGCCTTCACGAGCAGGCGAACGGCCAGCGGCATGAGGCCGGCCCGGAACGTCGGCTCCGAGGAGGTCGAGGCCGCGAACGCGTCGAGGTGCCCCAGCATGGTGGCGCCGTCGCCCTCGGCGCAGGCGACCTCGGCCGCGAGCAGGGAGGCGGGGGCGAGGTACTCGGCGGTGCCGAACTGCAGGGCGCGATCCATCAGCTCCTTGGCGCTCGCCGTCGCGGTCTCGTGGTCGCCACGCCGAAGGCTCACCCATCCCTGGAACTGCGCCGCGACCGACCCGGGCTGCGTCTCACCGCCGTGCTCGGTGTCCCAGCTCGTGAGCCAGGCGGCGATGGTGAGCACCCGGTCCCAGTCGCCCGTGTCGAACACGGGCTCGAGCAGGCCGCCGCGAGCCCATGCGTACGACGTCACCAGCCCGCGTTCCTCGCAGAACGAGGCCATCTCCTCCCAGACCGCGGCCGAGGCGGCGGGCCCCCGCTGGAACCAGAGCTCGTACGCGTAGTTGTTGTACGCGACGGCGGTCTCCTCACCAAGCCCGTACTCCAGGCCGATCTGCAGCGCCTCGCGGAGATCCGCGAGCCCGGCCAGGTCGCCCAGCTTGCTGCGGCTCGCGCCCCGGTACTGAAGGGCGAGCACCTCCTCGCCGTGCAGCTCCATGCCACGGGCGAGCTCGAGAGCCCGTTCGGACCATCCGACGCACTCCGCCGAGCTGCCGGCGACCCAGAGGTGGCCCGCCATTCGGGTGGCCGCATGGGCGAGGGCGGGCCCCGCCGGATGGGCCTCGAGCACCTCGATCGCCCGCCGCAGGAGCGACCCCTCACCCTCGATGTCGCCTCGCTCGAAGCGCGACCGCGCGAGCATCACGGTGGCGTCGGCGGCGCCGATCTCGTCGTCGTGCCGACGGAAGAGGTCGATCGCCGTGCGCAGGTCGTCGTCGGCCTCGTCGAAGCGGCCGGACACCAGGGCCGCCGAACCGGCGCCGACCAGCGTTCGAGGACGCCGCGGGTCGTCGGCGGACATCAGGCCGAGCGCGCGGCGCGAGTGCGCGAGTGAGCGCGCGGGATCCAGCCCCACGGCGCGGCTCGCCGCGGCCACCAGGTGGTCGACGGCCTCGTCCGCCATCGCCGCGGCCATCGGGTCCCCGGCGGCTGCCGCGAGATCGTGAGCCTCCGCGAAGTGGTACGCGAGGCGTTCCTCTCGATCGGCCGTGCCCGCGCCGAGCGCGCGAGAGAGCCAGTCCGCCACCGCCCGATGTTTGCGCGCGCGCTCGGCGCGGGGGATGCGTCCGTACGCCACGTCGCGCACGAGCACGTGGCGGAACGTGTACTCGGTCTGGCCCGCGACCGACGTCGTCTTCGACCGCCGCAGGACCTCGCGTTCGACCAGCTCCTCGAGGATGCCCCTCGCGGCGTCGTCGGGGGCGCCGGCGATCGTGGCGACCGCCCCCGGCCAGCAGGTGAGGCCCACCACGGCGGCATCCTGCGCGGCCGTGCGCAGCCTCGAAGGGAGCGCGTCGAGCCGGGACGAGAGCAGCGCCTGGATCGTCGGTGGAAGGACGACGCCCTCGGGGAGCCCCGCGCCGTCGCGCTCGCGCGGGGACTGGTCGCGCATCATGCGCATGAACTCCTCGGCGTACAACGGGTTCCCGCCCGACCGTTCGACGACCGCCTCCGCCGTCTCCGCGGGCAGGGTGCCACGGTCCCGCAGCGCAGCCACGAGCTGAGCGGTTTGGCGCTCGGAGAGCGGGTCGAGCTCCAACGTCGTCGCGCCGGGCCGATCGCCCCATCCAGGTCGCACGTCGAACAGTTCACGCCGCCCGGCCACGATCACCGTGAGCGGCACGGCGCCCACGCGGTCGAGCAGCAGGTCGAGGAAAGAGAAGAGGGCCGGCGCCGCCCCGTGCACGTCCTCGAAGACCAGGATCGTCGGGTTCTCCTGTGCGAGGCGCTCGAGGAACGCCGCCCAGGCCGAGAACGTCTCCTCGCGGGTGGTGTCGTCGGTCGTCGCCTGTGCGGTGACCAGCGGCAGCAGGTATCGGCGCAGCCGTTCGATCTCGACGGGATCGGCGGCGACTCGCTGCAGCGTCACGTCGAGCTTCGACTCGAGGACGTTGGGCGAGTCGGAATCGAGGATGCCCGCTTCGGCCTTGACGATGTCGGCGACGGGCGCGAACGCCGTGGTGTCGCCGTAGGGGAGCGGCCGGCCGACGCGCCATCGCACGAGCTCCGGCAGCTCGTCGGTCACGATGGAGAGCTCGGCGATCAACCGGCTCTTGCCCAACCCGGCGTCGCCGACGATCGTCACCGCCCGCGGCCGGGGGTCGCGCAGCGACGACAAGAACACGGTCCGCAGGGTCCGGAGCTCGTCGAGACGGCCCACGAACGGCGCTCCCGCCGGGTCGGGCGGCTCGATCGCCAGGCGGCCCCTCGACTCGATCGGCGCCCAGATCGGGATCGGGTCGGCCTTGCCCTTGACCGTGACCGGTCGCAGTTCTTGCCACCGGAACGTGAAGCGGGTCGCCAGGAAGGTCGACTCCGCGACCACGATGCCGTCGGGCGGCGCGGCGGATTGCAGGCGCGAGGCCGTGTTCACCACGTCGCCGGTGACCCGCTCCCCGATCCGTGGTCCACGGCCCAGCGAGACGACGACCTCGCCGGTCGCCACCCCCACCCGCACGGCGAGGGCCGAGGGATCGAGGCGCCGGCGCTGCTGCATCTCATCCCGGATGCGCAGGGCGGCCCGCACCGCTCGCTCCGCGTCGTCCTCGTGGGTGGTCGGCACGCCGAAGACCCCGAACACGACGTTGCCCACGATCTTCTCGACCGTGCCGCCGAAGCCCTCGATCTGGCGCCGCAACAGCTCGTGGAACGGCCGCAGCATCGCACTGAGGTCCTCGGGGTCGGTGCCGGGCTCGATCCGTCGCTGCAGGTCGGCGACGTCGGTGAACACAGCCGTGATCAAGCGGCGTTCCTCGCCGGCGGCCTCGAGCGGGGTTCCGCACGCGATGCAGAATCGAGCCTGCTCGGGGTTCTCGGTGCCGCAGCTGGCGCAAGTCCGCACGCGTCGAGTGTACGGACGCCCCGGTGCGACACCCGCGACGCCGGTCAGTGGGAGCGCATGAGCGTGATGGTGATCCGTCCGGCCTCGCCGCGTATCACGGGGCCCGTCGCCGTGCTGTCTCTCGCCGTGCCGGGTCAGCGGCGCCGGCACCGTCCGGCTGGCGATCCAGGACCGCGCGTCGGTCGTGCACAGCTGCGCTCGCCCGTCCTCTGTGAGTTGGGGCACCGTGAAGGTCAGGCCGCCCCTCGCACGCAGCGCCCCGAACCTCCCGGCGACGTGCAGGGCGCTGAACGGATTCACGAGGTCCAGGTCGAGTCGCCGGCCGTCCACCCGTGCGCCCGCGCCCGCCCAGACGACTTCGATCACCCACCGCTGCATCGAGGCGTCGAGCTCGCACGTGAGGACCAGTCCGCGGACCCGCATCGACCGCAGCCGAAGCTCCCCATCGGCTCGCTTGCGCAACTCGAAGTGGATGCGTGATCCCTGGGACGTGCGACCTTCGTACACGCGTGGTGCGACGGCGGAGGCGGGCGTGGACAGCATCACCGTCAGCCTGGCGACGAGGACCGTGTTGAGGCAGTGCCCGCGCACCGTGCGACCCTTCGGGGAAGAGGTCCCCACAGGGTTCCACGGGCGATCCGACCGTACATCGGGCGACCGACCGATGTCGTTCGGGGGCCATACACTCGATGCATGCCCCCGTTCTCGCTGCGCTCCGAGTTTCGGCCTGCCGGCGACCAGCCTGCCGCGATCGAGCAGCTCACGTCCGCCGTGCAGGCCGGCGACGAGCACGTCACGCTGCTCGGGGCCACCGGCACCGGCAAGACGTTCTCGATCGCGCACGTCGTCGAGCAGATCCAGCGGCCGACGCTCGTGATCGCCCCGAACAAGTCGCTCGGGGCCCAGCTCGCGAACGAGTTCCGCGAGGTCTTCCCCGACAACGCCGTCGAGTACTTCGTGAGCTACTACGACTACTACCAACCCGAGGCCTACATCCCGTCGACCGACACGTACATCGAGAAGGACAGCTCGATCAACGACGAGATCGAGCGGCTCCGCCACTCGGCCACGGCCGCGCTGCTCGGCCGGCGCGACGTGCTGATCGTCGCGAGCGTCTCGTGCATCTACGGCCTCGGCTCACCCGAGGAGTACGAGGGGCAGATCCTGCGGCCGTACAAGGGCACCGAGATCCCGCTCGAATTCGCGATGCAGCGGCTGGTCGACATCCAGTACTCGCGCAACAACGTCAGCCGCGCCCGCGGCACGTTCCGGGTGCAGGGCGACACCCTCGAGGTGTTCCCGCCGTACGACCAAGCCGGGTACCGGGTCGAATGGTGGGGCGATACGGTCGAGAAGATCTCGAAGTTCGACCCGGTCACCGGCGAGATCGTCGACGATCGCATCGTCGACCTCACGGTCTTCCCGGCGTCGCACTACGTCGCGAGCGAGGAACGCATGAAGCGCGCGCTCGTCACGATCGAAGAAGAGCTGCACGAGCGGCTCGCCGAGCTCGAAGGCGAGGGCAAGCTCCTCGAGGCCGAGCGGCTGCGCATGCGCACGAGCTACGACCTCGAGATGATGCGCGAGGTCGGGTTCTGCAGCGGCATCGAGAACTACTCGCGCCACATCGACGGCCGCAGCGCGGGCACGGCGCCGTTCACGCTGCTCGACTACTTCCCCGACGACTACCTCGTCGTGATCGACGAGTCGCACGTGACCGTGCCCCAGCTCGGCGGCATGTACGAGGGCGACCTCTCGCGCAAGACCACGCTCGTCGAGCACGGGTTCCGGCTGCCGAGCGCGATCGACAACCGGCCGCTGCAGTTCGAGGAGTTCGCCGAGCGCGCGCACCAGGTCGTGTACATGTCGGCCACGCCCGGTTCCTACGAGCTGCGACACTCCACGAAGGTGATCGAACAGATCGTCCGGCCCACTGGACTCGTCGATCCCGAGGTGCAGATCCGGCCGACCAAGGGACAGGTCGACGATCTGATCGAGGAGATCCGCACCCGGTCCGAGGCCGACCAGCGCGTGCTCGTGACCACGCTCACGAAGAAGATGGCCGAGGACCTCACCGACTACCTCGTCGAGATGGGCATCCGCGTGCGGTACCTCCACTCCGAGGTCGACACGCTCCAGCGCATCGAGATCGTGCGCGACCTGCGGCTGGGGGAGTTCGACGTGCTCGTCGGCATCAACCTGCTGCGCGAGGGCCTCGACCTGCCCGAGGTTTCACTGGTGGCGATCCTCGACGCCGACAAGGAAGGGTTCCTGCGCTCCGAGACGTCGCTGATCCAGACGATCGGCCGGGCGGCGCGCAACGTCGACGGCACGGTGCTGATGTACGCCGACGAAGTCACCGAGTCGATGAAGACCGCGATCGGCGAGACGCAGCGCCGGCGTCAGATCCAGCAGCGCTACAACGCCGAGCACGGTATCGACCCGACGACCGTGCAGCGCAAGGTCACCGACATCCTCCTCTCGCTGCGGGGCGAGGGCGATCCGAAGGCCACGGCGCCGACGAAGCCCCGGCGCCAGCGAGCCGCGCATCCGGAGATGCCGACCGAGGAGCTCGAGCGCCTCGTGCAGAGCCTCGAGGAGGAGATGCACCAGGCGGCCAAGGACCTGCGGTTCGAATACGCCGCGAGGCTCCGCGACGAGGTGCACGACCTGAAGCGAGAGCTGAAGCAGCTCAGGGAAGCCGGCGTCGCCTGACCCGTGCGGCCGTCGAGCCCTCACCCATTCCGGTGGCGGTAGAACTCGACGTCCTCGGGCTCGAGCGGGGTGTTCCCCAGGATCGGGTCCGCGGCCTTCTCGGCGATCATCATCACCGGCGCGTAGATGTTCCCGTTCGTGACGTAGGGCATCACCGAGGCGTCGACGACCCGCAGCCCGTCGAGGCCGTGCACCTTCATCGTGAGAGGATCGGTCACCGACAGGTCGTCGACGCCCATGCGCGCCGTGCACGAGGGGTGCAGGGCGGTCTCGCCGTCACTGGCGACCCAGGCCAGGATCTCCTCGTCGGTCTCGACGCTCGGCCCGGGTGAGGTCTCACCGCCGTTGAACGGGTCGAACGCCGGCTGGTTCAGGATGCTTCGGGCCACCCGGATCGCCTCGACCCACTCGCGGCGATCCTGGTCGGTCGAGAGGTAGTTGAACCGCAGCGCCGGATGCTCCCGGGGGTCGGCGCTCGTGAGCTTCACGGAGCCGCGGGCGTCCGAGTACATCGGACCGATGTGCACCTGGTAGCCGTGGTCGCCGGCCGGTGCCGAGCCGTCGTAGCGGATCGCGATCGGCAGGAAGTGGAACATCAGGTTCGGGTAGTCGACGTCGTCGTTCGACCGCACGAACCCGCCGGCCTCGAAGTGGTTCGTCGCACCGAGCCCCGACCGCAGGAAGAGCCACTGCGCCCCGATGAACGGACGCCGCCACATCTTCATGCCCGGTGCGATCGAGACCGGCTGCGTGCACGCATACTGCACGTAGACCTCGAGGTGGTCCTGGAGGTGCTCACCGACACCCGGCACGTCCGCGACCACCGGGATGCCGAGCGCCTCGACCTCCGCCGCGTTCCCCACGCCGGAGAGCTGCAGCAGCTGGGGCGTGTTGATCGCGCCACCGCAGAGCACGACGTCGCCGCCCAGCGCACGCTTCGGCGAGCCGTTCCGGCCCTGCACGTACTCGACGCCGATCGCGCGCGTGCCGTCGAAGAGGATCTTCGTCACGAACGCCCGGGTCTCGATGTCGAGGTTCGGGCGTGAGCTCACCGGGTGGAGGTACGCGCGAGCGGCGGAGAGCCGGCGTCCCTTGTGCACGTTGCGGTCGAACGGGGCAAAGCCCTCCTGGCGGAAGCCGTTCACGTCGTCGGTGAGCGGGTAGCCGGCCTGTTGCACCGCCTCGAAGAACGCGCCGAACAGCGGGCTCGTCGCGGGCCCCCGCTCCAGCACGAGCGGACCGGCGTGCCCACGGAACGCGTCGTCGCGGTCGGCGGCGAGGCACCGCTCCATGCGCTTGAAATAGGGGAGGCAGTGCGCGTAGTCCCAGGTCTCCATGCCGGGATCCGATGCCCAGCGCTCGTAGTCGAGGGGGTTCCCCCGCTGGAAGATCATGCCGTTGATGCTGCTCGAGCCGCCCAGCACCTTGCCGCGCGCGTGGTAGACGCGCCGGCCGTTCATGTGCGGCTCGGGTTCCGACTCGTACTTCCAGTCGTAGTACTTGCTGCCGATCGGGAATGCGAGCGCGGCCGGCATGTGGATGAAGACGTCCCA
>DASTBT010000101.1:0-8246 GCA_035711865.1 Actinomycetota bacterium | reverse complement strand
GGCAGCGGCGAGCGGGACCCGAAGGTGTTGGTGGCGGCGATGGCCCGAGAGGTCGGGGCGACGCCGCTCGCCCGCCTCGACTACGCGGCGGTGATCGACGATCGCACCTTCGCCGTGCCCGATCGCCTCGAGCCGGGCATGCCGGCCCGTGCGCTCGTCGCGGCCGGGTTCCCGTCGGCCCGCCTCATCGACAACCTCAGGTTGCCGGTGCGCGACCGGGTAGGCGACGATGAGCGATCGCTCCGGCCGGAGCCCTAGGGAGGGGGATCGCGCCGTGTTGCTCGCCGCCGACGTCGGCAATACCGAGACCGTCCTCGGGGTCTTCGATGGCACCGAGCTCGAGCACACGTGGCGCCTGTCCACCCAGCCCGAGCGCACCCCCGACGAGCTCGCGCTCACGTTCTCCGGGTTGCTGGCACAACGGGGCCTGGCATTGGAGTCGCAGGTCACCGGCCTGGTCGTGGCCAGCGTGGTTCCGGACGTGACGGCTGCGATCCGTGAGATGTCGGCTCATCACTTCTCCTTCGCCCCGGTGATCGTCGGGCCGGGCGTGAAGACCGGAGTCTCGGTGCTGACCGACAACCCCCGAGAGGTGGGTGCCGACCGGGTCGTGAACTCGCTCGCCGCCTTCACCCTCGTCGGAGGGCCCGCCATCGTCGTCGACTTCGGGACCGCGACGAACTTCGACGTCGTGAGCGAACGGGGCGAGTTCGTGGGCGGCGTGATCGCTCCCGGCCTCCAGGCGAGCGCGGCGAGCCTCTTCTCGCGGACCGCTCGGCTCACGCGGGTCGAGCTCGCCCCGCCGGCCAGCGTCGTCGGCACGAGCACCGTCGAGGCGCTGCAGTCGGGACTGATCTACGGCACGGCCGGTCAGGTCGACGCGATCGTCGGGCGCATCCGGGCGGAGCTGCCGCAGGCGACCACGATCGCGACGGGCGGGCTCGCCTGGGTCGTGATCCCTCACTGCACCACGATCGACCGGCTCGAGCCGTGGCTCACCCTGATCGGGTTGCGGCTGGTCTTCGAGCGGAACATGGAGGCCGCCCATGAGTGACCGGCATGCGTGAGCGGATCGTGGTGCCTGATCGACTCTCCGCGTAGCCGAGCCGATGGACCCTGCGGCGGTCGCGCTGGTGCTGGCGGCCGCCGTGCTGCACGCCTCGTGGAACGTCCGGCTCCACGGCGAGGGCGATCGCGTGGCGGCGATGGCCGCGTCGGGCCTGGTCTCGGGCGTCGTGCTGTTGCCGTTCCTGGTGCTCGACCCGCCGAGCGGCCTGTGGCTCCTGGTGTTGATCAGCGGCGTGGCCGAGGCCGTCTACGGGCTGGCCCTCGCCGGCGCCTACCGGCGTGGCGAGCTCACCGTCACCTACCCGGTCGGACGCGGCTCCGCGCCGCTGATGACGACCCTCGCGGCGGTCGCGGTCGTGGGCCAGCCCGCGACGCTCCGCACGCTCGTGGCAGCCTCGCTCGTGGCGGCAGGGCTCGGCCTGCTGGCGCTCCGGTCGCATCGACACGGCTCGCTCGCGGCCACGGGCCTGGCGCTCGCGGTCGGCGCCATGATCGCGACGTATTCGGTCGTCGACGCGAGGGCGATGCGAGACGGCGCAGCGCCGCTCGCCTACCTCGCGGCCACGCTCGGTCTCGAGGGCCTGGTGGTGGCGGCGACCACCGGGTTCGACGTGGGGCGCCTGCGCGCCGCGCTCCGACCGGGGGCCGCGATCGCCCTCGGCAGCGTCGGTGCGTACGCGCTCGTGTTGCTCGCGTTCCAGCTGGCACCGGTCGGGCGGGTGGCGACCCTCCGGGAGATCTCGATCGTCGTCGCGGTGCTGCTCGCCCGGGAGCACCCGGGGCCCCTCGGCTGGGCGGGCATCGGCGCCGTCGTGACCGGCGGTGCGCTCGCGGCGCTCTGACGACGGCGATATGCTCGCCGGACACGGGCACCGAGGGGGATGGGGATGTCGGATCAGCAGGTCGTCGAGGCGCTGAGGGGGGTGCCGCTCTTCAAGGGCTTCTCCGACAAGGACCTCGCCAAGCTCGCCGGGATCTCGAAGGAGGTTCCCCATCCCGCCGGGAAGACCGTGCTCGAGGAAGACCACTCTGCGATCGGGTTCCACCTGATCCTGTCTGGCGAGGCCGAGGCGATCCAGGGCGGGAGGGCGATCGGCACGATGCGCCAGGGCGACTACTTCGGCGAGATGTCGCTGATCGACGGGAAACCTCGGTCGGCCTCCGTCGTCGCCAAGAGCGACCTGGTGACCCTCGCGATCCCCGCGTGGAACTTCGAGCGGCTCCTCCAAGATCATCCGGAGATGATGCGAGCGTTGCTCATCGCCCTCTCCGAGCGCATCCGTCACTTCCGCGATCAAGGCTGACGGCCGGCGGAGGCGAACTCAGTCCGCCCCTTCAGGGCACCGATCCCTCGCTCGTCGCCTCGTGCAAGGTGATCACGAGATCCTGCAGGCCAGTGCCTTTGGCGAGGAAACCTCGCGCGCCCGCCTCGCGCGCCTCGCGCTCGACGCCGTCATCGGCGTGCGCGGTGAGGATGACGACCGGCAGCTCGGGCCTCGACTCGTGGATCCTCTTCATCGCGTCGATCCCCGAGAGGTCGGGCATGGACAGGTCCATCAGCACGACGTCGGGCTCGAGCTCCTCGGCCTGGTCGCAGGCGGCGACGCCGCCCCCCGCCTCACCAGCGATCTCGATGTCGCCGACGAGGCGCAGAGCCGAGGTGAGCGCCTTGCGGAACGCGGGGTGGTCATCGACCACGAGCACCCGCACGTGCATCCCTCCTTCGAGTATCTGGGCGTTCTGCACGTGGATCCCCTCGGTCGTGCCCGCCGTGTCGTTCCTTCACAGCAGGGCCCGCGGATCGGGCCCTTCCACCCCGGGAGGGGCCAGACCATCGTGGCACCCGCCAGGCACACCAGCAACGGGCCGGAAGGAGGACATTCCATGGTCCGAACGGGGGATTCGGGGCATCCGCCGAAAGGCACCTAATCCTCGGAGCCGGAATGTCCGAACAACACGGTAGGACGACGTGAGGGAGGTTCACGGTGCTGTTCCAAGGTTACGAAGTGCCACGGGTATACTTCCTCTCGACGGGCGCTGCGACCGGAGACCGGGGGCGGCGCCCCATGCGGCTCGGGGGTAGGACGGGGTCCGTTGATCTCCGGTCGGAAACGGGAACATGCGACTCGTGGCCCGGAGGGCGCTGAGATGTTCGAACGCTTCACCGATCGAGCGAGACGGGTGGTGGTCCTGGCACAGGAAGAAGCCAGGATGCTCAACCACAACTACATCGGCACCGAGCACATCTTGCTGGGTTTGATCCACGAAGGCGAAGGCGTTGCGGCCAAGGCCCTCGAGTCCCTCAACATCTCGCTCGAAGCCGTCCGGCAGCAGGTGGAGGAGATTATCGGCCAGGGCCAGGCCGCTCCGACCGGACACATCCCGTTCACCCCGCGAGCGAAGAAGGTCCTCGAGCTCTCGCTCCGCGAGGCGCTGCAGCTGGGCCACAACTACATCGGCACCGAGCACATCCTGCTCGGGTTGATCCGCGAGGGCGAAGGCGTCGCCGCGCAGGTGCTGCAGAAGCTCGGCGCCGACCTGAATCGCGTGCGCCAGACCGTGATCCAGCTGCTGTCGGGCTACACCGGTGGCAAAGGCGAGACCACGCCGGGCGGCGGCCCGGGCGAGGGTCAACAGAGCGGCTCGATGGTGCTCGACCAGTTCGGCCGCAACCTCACGCAGCTTGCCCGCGACGGCAAGCTCGATCCGGTGATCGGGCGCGAGAAGGAGATCGAGCGCGTGATGCAGGTGCTGAGCCGGCGCACCAAGAACAACCCGGTGCTGATCGGCGAGCCCGGCGTCGGCAAGACCGCCGTCGTCGAGGGCTTGAGCCAGGACATCATCCGCGGCGAGGTGCCCGAGACGCTGAAGGACAAGCAGATCTACACCCTCGACCTCGGCGCGCTGGTGGCCGGGTCGCGGTATCGAGGCGACTTCGAGGAGCGCCTCAAGAAGGTGCTGAAGGAGATCAAGACCCGCGGCGACATCGTGCTGTTCATCGACGAGCTGCACACGCTCGTCGGCGCCGGTGCCGCCGAAGGTGCGATCGACGCCGCATCGATCCTCAAGCCCATGCTCGCCCGCGGCGAGCTGCAGACGATCGGCGCGACGACCCGCGACGAGTACCGCAAGCACCTCGAGAAGGACGCCGCGCTCGAGCGCCGCTTCCAGCCGATCGAGGTGCAGGAGCCGAACGTCGCGCACACGATCGAGATCCTCAAGGGCCTGCGCGACCGCTACGAAGCCCACCACCGTGTGAACTTCACCGACGACGCGTTGGTCGCCGCGGCGAACCTGGCCGACCGCTACATCAGCGACCGCTTCCTGCCCGACAAGGCGATCGACCTGATCGACGAGGCGGGTTCGCGCATGCGGATCCGGCGCATGACCGCACCGCCCGACGTGCGAGAGGTCGACGAGAAGATCGCCGATGTGCGCCTGCGCAAGGAGAGCGCGATCGACGGCCAGGACTTCGAGAAGGCCGCGTCGCTCCGCGACGAGGAGCGCCAGCTGCAAGAGGAGCGCGGCCGCCGCGAGCAGGCGTGGAAGTCCGGGGAGATGGACATCCTCAGCGAGGTCGACGAGGAGGAGATCGCCGAGGTCCTGAGCATCTGGACCGGCATCCCCGTCTTCAAGCTCACCGAAGAGGAGACCGAGAAGCTGCTCCGCATGGAGGACGAGCTCCACAAGCGCATCGTCACGCAGAACGAGGCGATCTCGGCGGTCTCACGGGCGATGCGCCGCACGCGCTCGGGCCTGAAGGATCCGCGCCGCCCTGCGGGGTCGTTCATCTTCCTGGGGCCGTCGGGCGTCGGGAAGACCGAGCTCTCCAAGGCGCTCGCCGAGTTCCTGTTCGGCGACGAGGACGCGCTGATCCAGCTCGACATGTCGGAGTACATGGAGAAGCACACGGTCAGCCGGCTGATCGGCTCGCCCCCGGGCTACGTCGGCTACGAGGAAGGCGGACAGCTCACCGAGGCCGTGCGCCGCAAGCCCTTCTCGGTCGTGCTCTTCGACGAGATCGAAAAGGCGCACCCAGACGTGTTCAACACGCTGCTGCAGATCCTCGAGGACGGCCACCTGACCGATTCCCAGGGCCACAAGGTGGACTTCAAGAACACGATCATCATCATGACCTCGAACCTGGGCACCCGTGACATCCAGAAGGGCCCGGGCATCGGGTTCGCCGCCTCGGGCGACGCCGAGGTCACCTACGAGAAGATGAAGGACCGCGTCACCGAGGAGCTGAAGAAGAGCTTCCGGCCGGAGTTCATCAACCGCATCGACGAGGTCATCGTGTTCCGCTCGCTCACCCAGGAAGACGTGAAGAACATCGTCGACCTGATGATGAAGCGTGTCACTGAGCAGCTGAAGGCCAAGGATCTCGAGATCGAGCTGACCGAGGCCGCGAAGGTGCTGCTCGCGAAGGAAGGCTACGACCAGTCCCTCGGCGCGAGGCCGCTGCGGCGCACGATCCAGCGCCTCGTCGAGGACCCGCTCGCCGAGAAGCTTCTCTACAAGGAGTTCCGGGCCGGCGAGACCATCATCGTCAACGCGGTCGACGACGAGATCGTCTTCGAGGCCACCGGCGGCATGATGCCGCCCGACGTGCCACCGGTCGAGCTCGCCGGCTCACCCGAATAGAACGTGAGCCGGGGCGAGACCCCGGCTCATCCTGCCGTCTTCTTGGCGGCATCAAGGCCGAAGCCCGGACCCCTGCGGGGCCCGGGCTTCTCGGCATCGGGAACAGCTCGAAGGCCCGATCGCATCGTCCCGCACCAGGTCGTCGCGATCGTCCACCGTGGCGATCTCGACGCCGTTTGTTCCACCTGGTGCAGCACCTTTTGGGCCGCGAGCGCAGCACGGCGCGGCGGTTCCGGGAGACGTTCATCGCGGTCCGGAACGGGAACCCCGTGGGATCGTCGAGGGCAGAACCCGGTCCCATCGTTCCCACAGTTCCGGGAACGCATCCTGCTGATGTCTTCAGCTTCCTGACGGCTGCCCGTCACGACGCACAATGCCCCGAAGACCTCCGAGCGATGTTCCTCGACGGAACGACTCGGAGCTCCCGGTTCCAGGACTGACCCCACCCAGATCCGTCGGCAGCGGAGCGCTCGCTGGAGACTGGATCGTCCTCCATGAACACGCGGTGGGGCAGGTTCGCTGACGCGAGATAGAGGGTCGGGTGAAGGACCGTTCTCAGCTGATCATCGAGCGCTCGTACTCCTCGAGGTAGGTCGCCAGGAGGTCGATCGACCTCCGGTTCAGGATATGGACGAGCTCCTGGCCTCCGGTCTTGAAGAGCTCACCGTCGTCGTATGCCTGCCCGGCTTCGGGATGCTCAGCTCCGATCCACGCCACGAACTCCGCGAACTCTGGGGGCTCGGCCGATGGGTAGCTCACGTTGAGCCACGGGAAGCTGAGGTGCGTGATGCGATCCTGACCGACGCCGATGCTGACGGACGACTCCACCGGCGGATACCCGAGGATCTGCCGCAGCGTGTTGTCCACCCGATAGGTGCACACGATCGGAGCATCACGGATCACCGGATCGGAGTCCCATCGACATCCGGAGGCGATATATCGAACCCCGTAGAGCTGCTCGACCTTGAGCGCGAGTGCGAGCTCCTCACGGTCCAATCGAAGGACGGGCATGTTGCGGTCCGTGCGGTAGCCGTTCTGCATCCGGGCCGTGGCGCCGTCCTTCGCGAGCAGCGACAGGGCGGTTGTGACGTCGTTATCGTTCCGGGCCCGCATGAAGCGCTCCGCGATCTTCACGTCGGCCAACACACGGGGCGGGATGAAACGGATCGATCCGACGATCTGCCCGATCTCCCGTCGGAGCGCCCGGTCGGCTTGCTCGGTCGTCACGGAGGCGATGAACAGGTGCGTCCCACGCACGTCGACGATCCACACATCGATCCTGTCCCCCGCCGTCGTCCTCGGAAACAAGGCGCCACCCAGGATGTCTCGCCACGTGAAGAAGAACCCCGGGTCGCACCTGCTGGGCTCGCGCACCGCGAGCACCACGTGATCCGCCAGGCGTCCGCCGACGGTGACGCTCGAAGGTCCGGCGACGAGCTGGGTTCCGGGCGCCGTCGCGACGGCGTGCGCGAGGTCCGTGACCGAGGCGCTCAGCACGTCGGCGCAGGGCTTGGCACGGTCTCCTCCGGGGAAGCTCGACCAGTAGAGCATGGCCTCCGCACCCTGGGATCCAACGGTGGACTTGTTGAGAGAGACCCCGACGAACCGTTCCCAGCCGGGCGCAGGCAACGAGAACGATAGCGGAACGTTCCCGACGGTCAGCACCTGCCTGCCGATGCCGGACTCCTCGACCGAGCCGGCATCCGTCGGCGCCGGCGAGGGCATGACGGCCGGCGTGGGCGAGGGGACGTCGGGGAAGTAGCCAGCTCCCACAGCATCTTCGGTCCCGGGCTGTTGTGCTCGACCCGTGACCCACATGCCCACGGCGATCGTCAGCGCGAGCGCCACGACCATGAGTGGCACGACGACACGATCGGATCGGCCCAACGATCCCTCGATGTCCGTCGGGGACGGTGGCGGATCCGGCGATCGCGCTGGAGCGACGGGCGCCGCCGCGGCGGCGCCCGTCTCGGGGGTCGGACGCTCCGTCGAGCCGCTCCCGACGGGCTTCCGCTCTACTGGCGGCGAGGGAGCGTCGACCAGATAGAGCGGCCGCTCCCCACACGCGGGGCAGTTGCGCTCCGTCGTGTCGCCCTGCCAATCACAGCGCAGGCATGTCTTGCGCGTCATGCTCGCCGACATGCGACCGACCCTCCGTCAGGCCGCGCTTTCTCGCTTCACCGCCTTCACATACGCTTTGGTGTTCTGCTCCCACAGCGCGATCGACTCCTCGCTGAGCACGAAGTTGGTGCCGTCGTCCACGTACATCACGTCGAAATCCATCGGGTGCGTCGCGGAGACCCATTCCTCGAAGGGATCCCACATCTGCGGTCCGAACCTGTTGATGTTCCAGTGCAGCGACACCAGAACGATCTCCCCATCACGAACGGTGAGATCCCAGGAGCCGGGGTAGGGCCCCAGTCCGATCTCGTCAGACCTGATGCCGTGCCAATCGAAAGGGCAGCGAACCGAGGTGCCAAAGGCGGAGCTGCCCGTTGCGGAGCATCCCTCGACGGGGATCTGTTCGTAGCCCA
>DASTBT010000100.1:0-2167 GCA_035711865.1 Actinomycetota bacterium | reverse complement strand
CCCCGCGATGACGGCCACCGAATCCGGTGAGGCTCCGAGCACCTCGGCGCCGGCCGAGCGCACGCCGTCCAGGATCGCGGCCTCCTGGACGTCGCTGAGGTACAGGTTCCCGAACTGCGCCGTCTGCCTCAGGAAGGCATCTATCGCGTCGATCGTCGGAACGGGTATCAAGCCCAGCGACGCCTGGTTGAGGTAGGTGCACCGCTCGAGGGCCGCGTAGCGATCGCGCGGAACGAGTGGGGGGATCGAGGACATCTGCGCCTCCCAGGGGAGCGGCCTTACCGATGATGGATCATCGCTGCGACGCGTGCCGATCCGAGCGCTCCTTGGAGATGCTTCCGGCGCGAGTGGAAGGGCGGGGCCGACTCAGGCGGCCTTCGCGGACCGAGCGAGGTCGATCGTCACGGTCGGTGGCCGCACGAGCGAGTTGTGCACCGTGCAGCGTTCGATCACGCGGGCGAACGGCTCGCGGCGAGCGTCGGGAAGAGCGGGAGCCGTCACCGAGATCCGGATCTCGCCCACCCTCGCCGGACCGTCCGCGCTGTAGTCGTAGTCGCACTCCACGACCAATCCGCTCGGATCGAGATCGTGCCGGCGCAGGTACCGCTCCGCGAAGAACCCGACGCACGCCGCCAGCCCCGACACGAACAGCTCAGTGGGCGTCGGGGCCAGGTCGTCCCCGCCATCCTCGACGGGCTGGTCCACCGTCACCTCGTGCCCGCGCACGGCGGCTGTGAGCCGGTCGCCTTCCAGGTACCGCACCACGATGTTCGTCACGTTCCTCACCATCCTCGGATGAACGGACTCACGGCGCCTCCGCCTCGAGCAGCATCGTCGTCGCGGCCCAACGGGTTCGCCGAGGCCTCGATCATGGCCTCGCGCGGGGTTCCAGACACGGGTCCTTCGGCCGCCCCGTGGCGGGACGTGCGACCCGGAGGCAGGCGCAGGCGTTCTGGAAGATTCGGCCGCCCACATCAGCCACGGATCTCACCCTCCGGCCTCCGTGAACCCGAGGCGGAGCCCGCAGGTCTCGGCCGGGTCGACCCACGCCACGTCGTCTTCGTCGGTCGGCCGCATCGAGCCTCCGAGTGCCGCACGGGGCGTGGCGAGCGATCGAACGCCGAGCACCACGCCGACGCTGCCGGACGGGGAGCCCTCGTGGACGACGAGCTCGCCCGAGGCGAGCGGTATCCGTGCGCGCCCGCCGCCCGATCCCGCCTTCGCGACCGGCGGCGATGCCTCGTCGGTCGCGAGGAGCCGGTGGTACGCCCCGATCGCCTCGTCCAGCGATGGGACCTCGACGTGCACGGCTGCGAGCGAGCGCGCGCCGCATCGATGCTCCTGGCGGAGCGCGGGCGGCCAGTCCCGGGCGACGGCCGCCGGGGCGGTCCTCCGGACGAGGATCGGCAACGGCACCGCGCCGACACGGATCTCGACGTCGTCCCAGGTGCCGTCGACCCCTTCGTACTCGCCGAACCGATGATCGATGCCTGCCGCCTCGAGGTGCGCTCGGAGCGCCACCGGGTGGGAGAACCGAAGGAAGAACAGGGTCGCCTCCCAGTCGGCACTCGGAGAGCCCGTCGATACCTCCAGGTAGCTCCTGTCGAGGAAGACGCGGCTGTGTCGCTCAGGGGCGTCGGGGCTCACGGTCGCTCCAAGCCCGAGCCGCCGTTCCATGTGTTCGACGGCGGCGGCGAGGTCCGGCACCGCCACCGATGCGTGATCCAGCCACAACGGAGGACCCGGTCCACTCATCGCCCGAGGTCACCGCCTCGACCATACAACGACCCTCCTGCCGCCACGGGGCGTTCCGGGCACATGGGAGCTGTTCGAAGCCTCGATCACATGACGCGGTCCGGGGAGACGGATCCGCATCGCTACCCTGCCCACTTCTCCGCGATCCTCTCGTCGGCGATCTTGCGCTGGAGCATGATGATCCCGTCGAGCAGCGCCTCGGGCCGCGGGGGAGCCACCCCGGAACGAACACGTCGACCGGGATGATCTGGTCGACCCCCTTGGTCACCGAGTAGGCGTCCAGAAGTTGAGGAGCCACAGGGAGTAGCGCCGACCCAATTGAGGACGAACTTGATCGGCCGCACCGATGCCACCGGACTCCGCGAGAGGAGGCTCATCGGGTTCGGACCTCACCCCTCGTGTTCGATCCCAT
>DASTBT010000099.1:0-4482 GCA_035711865.1 Actinomycetota bacterium | reverse complement strand
GCGGCCCAGCGCTCGTAGTCGAGCGGGTTCCCCCGCTGGAAGATCATCCCGTTGATGCTGCTCGAGCCGCCGAGGATCTTGCCGCGAGCGTGGTAGACGCGGCGTCCGTTCATGTGCGGCTCGGGTTCGGACTCGTACTTCCAGTCGTAGAAGCGGTTGCCGATCGGGAAGGTGAGGGCGGCCGGCATGTGGATGTACACGTCCCACGGGTAATCCGGGCGCCCGGCCTCGAGCACGAGGACGCGGTTCGAGGGGACGGCGGATAGGCGGTTCGCGAGCGCGCAGCCCGCCGAGCCGCCGCCCACGATGACGAAGTCGTACCGGGACGCCATCGGAGCACAGTCTGCCGCATCGGACCGCTCGGCGCGCCCGGTGGCAGGCTGCCTTGCACGGTTCGACCGCTCGGGGTCATGATGCGCACCGGACGCGCCCGCGGGCGCGTGGGCGGGCGCCGAGCCCGTCCGGTCGGGGAGGATCCGAGGTGACCCAGGCAGCCACCGCCACCGCCGTCTCCTGTCGCGGGGTCTGGAAGGTCTACGGGCCGCACCCCGAGCGCATCGTGGGATCCCCCGAGGCGGATCTCCCACGACCCGAGCTGCTCGAGAAGACCGGCTGCGTGGCCGCCATCAAGGACGTCTCGTTCGACGTCGCGCCCGGAGAGGTCTTCGTCGTCATGGGTCTGTCGGGCTCGGGGAAGTCGACCCTGGTCCGGATGATCAACCGGCTGCACGATCCGACGGCGGGCGAGATCGTGGTTGACGGCGAGGACGTGCTGACGATCGGTGCCGATCGGCTGCGAGAGCTCCGGCGGCGCAAGATCAGCATGGTGTTCCAGCATTTCGGGCTGCTGCCCCATCGCCGGATCGTCGACAACGTCGCGTTCGGCCTCGAGGTGCAAGGGATCGAGCGCGACGACCGCGAGCGCAAGGCGGACGAGGTGCTCGAGGTCGTGGGGCTCGGCGGCTGGGGGCAGCACTATCCGGACGAGCTGTCGGGAGGGATGCAGCAGCGCGTGGGGCTCGCCAGGGCCCTGGCCACCGATCCGGAGATCATGCTGTTCGACGAGCCGTTCAGCGCGCTCGACCCGCTGATCCGTCGGGACATGCAGGACGAGGTGATCCGGCTCCAGCGCGAGGTGCGCAAGACCATGGTCTTCATCACGCACGACCTCGCCGAGGCGCTCAAGCTCGGCGACCGCATCGCGATCATGAAGGACGGCCGGTTCGTGCAGGTCGGCTCGCCCGAGGAGGTCGTCGCCCACCCGGCGAACGACTACGTCGCCGACTTCACGAAGGACGTGCCACGCGCGCATGTCCTGACGGCGCGCGCGATCATGCGCCCGGCGAACGGGCAGGCGCCGCCCGACGGCCCGACGGTCGGTCCCGGGACCACCGTTCAGGACCTGATCGCGATCGTGGCCGATACGGACCGGGCGGTCCGGGTGGTCGATGACGGCGTCGTGCTCGGCGTCGTCGACCGAGATGCGGTGATGGCGGCGCTCGTCGAGGAGTCCTGACCCGTGGCGGTC
Source organism: Actinomycetota bacterium (assembly GCA_035711865.1). Lineage (GTDB taxonomy): Bacteria > Actinomycetota > UBA4738 > UBA4738 > HRBIN12 > JAOUEA01. The sequence continues at coordinate 2,954 of DASTBT010000099.1, read as the reverse complement.
GCCCCACCAGCGGCTCGGCCGCGCGAGCTCACGACGCTCCGGGCGGTCGAGGCGCCGAACCCCTGGCCTCGGCGGATCCTGTGGATCGCGATCGGCATCGCGGTCGCCGCGGTGGGGGCCATGTGGCTGCGGCCGGGGTGGTGGGACACCCTCACGGTCGACTTCTCCCGCTGGTTCGACGAGTTCCAGCACTGGGCCGCCGTCAGCCGGACGACGAGCCCGATCTTCGTCTACTTCCTGACGCCGATCCAGGACGCCGTTCAGACGGCGTTCGACCAGGTGGTGCAGCTCCTCAGTCGACTGACGTGGCTCGGCTTCGTGACGACGGCGTCCCTGATCGCGGGCCTCGTGGCCGGGTGGCGGATGCTGGTCCTCACGGCGGTCGGCCTGTTCTGCATCGGGCTCCTCGGGGTGTGGGAGGCGGCGATCGAGACGATCGCCCTGATGACGGTGGCCGTGTCGCTCGCCCTCGCGATCGGGATCCCGTTCGGGATCTGGGCCGGTCTTCGGCCGAAGGTCGAGCGTGTCCTCCGTCCGATCCTTGACGCGATGCAGACGATCCCCGCGTTCTCCTACCTGCTCCCGGCGTTCCTGCTGTTCGGCGTCGGTGCTCCCGCCGCGCTGATCGCCACCCTCGTGTTCGCGCTCCCCCCGGCGATCCGCCTGACGGCGCTCGGCGTCCGCACCGTGCCCTCGACATCCGTCGAGGTCGCGGACTCGTTCGGCACGACGTCGAGGCAGCGACTCCGACTCGTCCAGGTTCCGCTCGCGAAGCCCTCGATCATGCTCGGTGTGAACCAGACGATCATGGCCGCACTCAGCATCGTCGTGATCGCCGCCGTCGTGAGCGCTGGCGGTCTCGGGCAATCCGTACTGGATGCGTTGCAGCGACGCGACCTCGGGGGTGCGCTGGAGGCGGGGATCGCGATCGTGCTCCTCGCGATCATCTTGGACCGCGTTACCACGGCGTGGAGCGTACGGAGCCGCCGACGCACGAAGCCACTGCGGATCGGCGCGTGGATCGTGTCCCGTCGTGTCCAGATCGTTGCGGCGATCGCGATCTCGGTGGCGGCCGTCGTGATCGGCCGCGAGGTGCTGCGTCAACAGGAGTTCCCGGATGCCTGGGACACCGACGTCGTGGCGAACCTGGCGAACGACGTGATCGTCTGGTCGCAGACGAACCTGCAGGGGTTCACGAGCGCCGTCAACGACTTCCTGATCCTCTATCTGCTCGATCCGCTCGAACGGCTCCTCCTCGAGGAGCCGTGGTGGATCGTGGCGGGGGCCTTCGCCCTTCTCGCGTGGCGGGTCGCGACGTGGCGGCTCGCACTCTCCGTGTTCGCGTGCTTCATCGGCATCGGCCTGATCGGGACCTGGGAGTTCAGCATGATCACGCTGTCGCAGGTGCTCGTCGCGGTCGCGGTCACGGTCGCGTTCGCGATCCCGCTGGGGATCGTCGCCGCGAAGAGCGACGCCTTCGAGAAGATCTCTCGGCCGATCCTGGACGCGATGCAGACGATGCCCGCGTTCGTCTATCTGATCCCGGTGCTGCTCCTGTTCGGACCCGGGCGCGTCGCCGGCATCATCGCGTCGTTCGTCTACGCGCTGCCGGTCGGGATCCGTCTCACGAACCTCGGCATCCGCCAGGTGCCCAAGGAGATCGTCGAGGCAGGGGTGGCCTTCGGGTCGACCTCGCGGCAGCTTCTGGGCAAGGTCCAGCTTCCCCTGGCGAAGCCGTCGATCCTGCTCGGGGTGAATCAGACGATCATGATGGTGCTGTCGGTCGTGATCATCGCCGGTCTCGTGGGGGGGCCCGGGCTCGGCCTCGAAGTGGCTCAGGCGCTGGGACAGGGCGAGATCGGGCGAGGTGTGGTAGCAGGGGTAAGCATCCTGCTCCTGGCCATCGTCCTCGACCGTATAACTCAGGCGATGGGGGCCGCACCGAAGACATCGCGTGGCCCGGTCGGTCAGTTGGGGTTCGGCAGGTGGCCGCGGATCCGGGCCTTGGTCCCGGGCCAGTCGGCGCAGGCCACCTCCGGCGAAAGAGAGGGGGAGTGATGAGGCGACTCGGCAGAGTGCTGGCGGTCGGGATGTCGCTGTTCGCGCTGCTCGCCGCGGCATGCAGCGACGTCGAGGAGGAGCCAGAAGCGGGTGGTGGAGGCGGCACCGCCCCCGATACGGCCAACGTCGCGCAGTGCGGCGACGATACCCTCGTCTTGGCGGTGAACCCGTGGATCGGCGCGAAGGCGAACGCGGCCGTCGCGCAGGTCCTGATGGAACAGCAGATGGGCTGCACCGTGGAGCTCGAGGACCCGATCGCCGAGAAGGCACAGTTCCCAGCCATGGCGGATGGCGACGTCGACGCCACGCTGGAGGTCTGGCCCTCGGGGCACGCGGACGACTACGCGCAGTTCATCGAGGAGGCGGGGACCGTCGTCGACGGTGGGCTCCTCGGGATCACCGGGAACATCGGGTGGTTCGTGCCGAGCTACGTGGTCGACGAGAACCCCCAGTTCGCGACGTGGGAGGGCTTCCAGGACAACGCCGATATCTTCTCGACCGCCGACACCGGCGACAAGGGGCGTTTCCTCGGAGCAGACACGACCTACTCGATCTTCGACGAGCAGATCATCGCGGCGCTCGGTCTGGATCTCGAGGTCGTCTACAGCGGCAGCGAGGACGCATCGCTCGCGGCGCTGGACACCGCGGTGCAGAACGAGGAGCCGATCCTGATGTACTGGTGGACGCCGCAGTGGGCGAACGCGAAGTACGACCTCGTCGAGGTCGAGCTGCCGGCGTTCGATGACGAATGTGCCGACATCGCGCTCAACGACCCGGAGGCCGTCGGCTACGACTGCGACTACGCCGACGATGTCCTCTACAAGGCGTTCAGCGCCCAGCTGGAGGAGAAGGACCCGGCCGCGTTCGAGTTCCTGTCGAACTTCCAGTGGACC
>DASTBT010000098.1:0-3885 GCA_035711865.1 Actinomycetota bacterium | reverse complement strand
AAGGCCGACATGAAAGATCGCGTTCCCGACGATCTCGATTTCGCAGGTAACGCAGGTAAAGGGGTCTTCGGTGCTCAAACGCCGCATCGGGAACCTCGTTGGTGAGACGGGTCCGCGCCCGAGTGCGCGTGCTCGTCCCTGGGACGTGGTCGTTGACGCTAGCGATGGCAGCTGAAGCCGCTCGGGAACTTGGATGAAGAAACCGTGAACAAGGCGCGCTACCGGTTTGGACGGCCTAGTGCCCGAAAGCCCGGACGAGATCGCTATCGGAGATGACCCCGAGCGCCGTCTCCGTGTCATCGCCGACGACCACCAGCCGATCGACGTGGCGCTCGGTCATGAGTCGCGCAGCTTCCCGGAGGGACGCCGAGCCGCGGATGGTCAGCGCGGGCTGGGTCATCACATCTCGAACCAGGAGGGCAGGCCACGCGGACGATGCGACTGAGGAAGCCCAGAGGCGGACGAGATCGGTCTGGCTGACGACGCCGACGAGACGCCCCGACGGGTCGACGACGGGCAGTCCGCCGATGTCGAAGTCGGTCAGGATTTCGGCGACCTTGACAACGGGGACGTCCGTGGACACGACGACGGGGTCGCCCGCCATCAGATCAATGACCAGTGCCCGTGACTCGTCGTGGGTGGCCATTGTTTAGCTCCTCGCTCAATGCTCACGAACACTTGGGAAGCGTCGCGTCATCCGGCGGCGCCGACAGCCACCATCGATGACGCGGGCCCTGCGTGCGTGAGCTACGAGTGGACGATGGGGCACGACCCGGACAGCAGGCGGAACGGCGCATGAATGGAGCGTGAACACTGAGCCCGGAACAAGGGTTCGCACGAAATGACCGGCTGGTCCGGCATCTTGGCTATCCGCGAGGCACGGATCTTGACCTCCATCCTCGTTGGTTCCGAGCGTCACGCCGCCGCGGCGCTACCGGCCAGGTCATCGATCGCGACGGACGGATCGGCAAGCGTGTCCGAATCGACGACCGCCCGCGAGCGGATGAGGCGCTCGATCGGCTTCGCAACGTCCCAGACGTTCGCGTTCATGCCAGCGACCACTCGACCAGCACGGAGCCAGAAGGCGACGAATTGCCGTTGGTCGAGGCTGCCCCGGACGACGAGCCGGTCCGATGGCGATGCCCAGCCGGTGTACTCCATGCCGAGGTCGTACTGGTCGGAATAGAAGTACGGGATCCGGTCGTACGGGGTGATGTCGCCGAGAATCGACCGACCGGCGGCCGTGCCCTGGAACTTGGCGTTCGCCCAGTGCTCGGTTCGGAGACGGCTCTCGTAGAAGGGATGCCACGCCGAGGCGACGTCCCCGGCGGCGAAGATGCCGGGCACCGACGTCTCGAGCGTCGCATCCACCTGGATCCCGTCGCCAACAGCGAGCCCGGCCGACGCGGCCAATGCTGTTCGCGGCTCGACGCCGACGCCGACGACCACGAGGTCGGCCGCGATCCGCTCGCCAGCCGAGGTCTCGACTGCCTGGACGCGATCGGTGCCGACGAACCGCTTGACCGTTGTGCCGGGTCGCCATTCGACGCCCCGCTGGAGGTGCAGGTCGCGGTAGACGCCACCAACCTCGGGCCCCAGGACCCGCTCGAGCGGCACCGCCTCCGGGGCGATCAGTACGACCTTGCGGGCGAGCATTCGCAGTGAGGCGGCGACTTCGCTGCCGATCCAGCCGGCACCGATCACCGCGATCTGCTCCGCATCGGTCGCCGCTGCCCGGATCGCGTCCGCATCCGCGATCGTGCGGAGCGTCATGACGCCGGGCAGATCGGCGCCGGGCACCGGCAGCGTCCTGGGCTGCGCCCCGGTCGCGATCAGAAGCCGGTCGAACGGCAGGCGCTCACCACCGTCGAGAACGACCTCCCGCGCCGCTGGTTCGATCGCATTCACGTTCGTCCCTGATCGGACATCGATCCGCTGCTCGGCGTAGTAGGTCGCCTGGTGCACGAAGACCTGCTCGCGGTCGCCTTCGCCGCGGAGGTACTCCTTCGAGAGTGGCGGGCGCAGGTAGGGCCGCTCCGGCTCGTCGCCGAGGACCGTGACCGACCCTTCGTACCCTTCCTTGCGGAGTGATTCGGCGGCGCGGGCAGCCGCAAGCCCCGCCCCGACGATGACGATGCGGTCGATCGAGCTCATGTCAGGTCCTCACGATCTGGTTGGGATAGCTGGTAGCGGAGAAAGAGGTGGTCGCCTGAGCGCATCACGCTTCGGAGCCGGCCCCACGCCGCTGCGGGCGCGAGGGACACACCTTCGACGAGGCTCAGGCGGGCCGCCTGTTCGCTTCGACCGGCGAGCTGTGGCGCGAGGGTCAGAAAGACCTCATCGACCACGCGCGATTCGAGGAGCTGAGCGAAGAGAGCTGGTCCCCCTTCCGAGACGACGAGCCGATAGCCGCGCGCGTCGAGGAACGCAACCAGAGTCCCGACCGGGATCGACTCACCGTCGCTGATCGGGGCGACCTCAACGCGATCGGCCCGTAGGGCTCGGCCGAGCCGCCGGGCCCCGGCCGCCGTCGTCACGACGATCACGGGAGCCTTGGTGTCGCTCGGAATCTGATCGGGCTGGAGGGAGCCCGACGCCGAGACGATGACCGTAGCCGGTGAGGTGGTCAGCCCGAGCTCGCGTCGCCACTCGGCGAACCAGGGGAGCGAGGCCGCATGCGCGTGCGCCGGCGTCCAGCCGTGCGTCCGGCTCGCTCGGACCGTCCCCGCGCCGACCAGGACCGCGTCTCCCGTCGCGCGAAGGAGGCCCATGACGAAGCGGTCGGGCTCGGACCCGCCGCTGATCTCGCGGCCACCTGTCGCGCCGATCCGATCCAGCGCGACCACACCGTCGAGCGTCGATACGAAGTTTGCGACGATCGCCGGCCGGTCGGTCCGGAGCGGGATCGAGAGCGGAGCTGCGTAGCGCGCCGCGAGTGGCGCGGGCAGGACGCCCCCACGACCCTCCGAGACAGACAGTCCGCTCCCGGATTGCCACAGGAGCTCGACCGGCCAGCGCGGGTCGAGGTCCGGGACGGGCCCTGGCTGGGCCATCGCAGGCGGTGATGCAGCGAGTGTCACGACGCGCTCGCGGCTCCAGACCGGGTCAAGCCGAAGAACTCGCTGCGCAATGAGGGGTCCGCAACATACGCGCCGCGGTAGGCAGTCGTCCGGGTGATCGGCTCATGCTCGCGAACCCCCCGCATCTGGGTGCACAGGTGGCGAGCTTCGAGCAGGACCGCCGTCCCATGCGCGTTGACGATTGCGTCGAGGGAGTCGGCGATGTCGTGCGTCATTCGCTCCTGGACGCCGAACCTGCGCGTGAGCACCCGAACGAGGCGAGTCAGCTTGCTGAGCCCGATGATCTGGTCGTGGGCGACGTACCCGACCCAGGCCCGGCCGACGAACGGCAGCACATGGTGCTCGCAGAGGCCGACGAACGGGATCGGTCCCTCGACCACCTGGGCGAGCTCGCAGTTCGCACCGCCCCGACACTCGGTCGGGAAGGCGGTGAGAAGCTTTGGGTCGCCGTCGTACCCGTCGGTGGCATCGAAGATCGCGCGAAGGAAGCGTCGCGGCGTGTCCTTGGTGCCCGGCGTGGATAGATCGAGACCGAACGATGTCAGGATCTCGGCGGCGTAGCCCTCGTATCGCGTCCAATCCTCGTCCGGCAGCCGGCGGCTCGCGCCACGGAGGGAGGTGCTGGGGTCGAGGAGCGGCGCCGTTACGAGAGCGCCGGCGTGATGGCCGTTGGTTGGTAGTGTCATCGAGCGTTCCTTGAGTGAGCCTTGCGAGGCCGGTCGTGGCATCTCCGGGCTGAGCGACCAGCACCGAGCCGCTTGACCGACCCTGGGCTGGGGAGTTGAACGAGCCGTCGAAGACGCAT
>DASTBT010000097.1:0-11711 GCA_035711865.1 Actinomycetota bacterium | reverse complement strand
CTCGCGATCGCCGGCATCGGTGTGTACGTCATCGCGAAGGTGATGAAGGAGGTCGTCGATCGGGGCCGGCCCGGCGCCTTGCTCGAGGGTGTCGAGGGCCGCGAGCGGTTCGATGCGGGGAGCCTCGGCTTCCCGTCGGGTCACGCCGCCGTCGCCGGGGCCCTCACCGTAGTCGTCGCGTTCCAGCTCTCGCGGCGTTGGGCCGTCGCCGCGCTGGTACTCGGCTCGGTCGTGATGGTGGGCCGGCTCTACGTGGGCGCGCACCTGCCCCTGGACGTGATCGGCGGGGCGGCGTTGGGCGCGGCCGGCGGGGCGATCGCGAACCTCGTCGTCGGCACGGATCGGCCGCTCGGCGAGCCGTCGGCTCAGGCCGACGCGGCCGCGCCGAATCGCTCGTCGAACACGTAGGCCCACCCCGGCCCGTAGGTCGCGCGGAGCGCCTGCCCCGACTCATCGCCCAGCCGCTCCCAGTGCCGGTGGAAGAGGTCGACCCTGGTTCCTCCGGCGTCGGCGGGTGTGAACGTGACCTCGACCTCCGTGTACGGCCGGTCCTGGGGGCTCGGGTTCCAGTCGATCACGACGCGGGACGGCGGCTCCCAGGCGGTGACGACGCCCCAGTCGGCCTCGACGCCGTTCGAGAGCACCTCGTAGATGCGCCCGCCGGCCCGTTCCTCGAAGACGAGCCGTTCGGTCTTCACCTCGTCGTGTTCGTCGGATCGCCCGTGCGTCTCCAGCGGCCACCACGAGCCCATCTCGGCCGTGAACAATCGGAAGGCCTCGTCGTGGTCCCTGCCCACGGTGACGGTGCGGTGGATCGGCTCGATCATCGATCGCTCCTTCCGGTTCCGCGACGAGCGCCCTGCGGGCGATCCTCGTCGTCGGCGGCGTCCGCGAATGCGGACAGCGCCTCGTCCCACATGGTCTCCAGCTCTGCCCGCAGCGCCTCGAGCCCCGTGCGGCGCACGGAGTAGAGGCGACGCACGCCGTCGGGACGATCGCTCACCAGCGCCGCCTCCTTCAGCACCCGCAGGTGTTGGGAGACCGCGGGCCGGCTCACGGGCAGCCGTGCCGCGATATCGCCCACCGATCGCTCGCCGCCGTGCAGCAAGCGGAAGACGTGGCGCCGGGTGGGGTCCCCCAGCGCGTCGAACGCGTGCTCTGCGATCGCGGTGTGTGCCATCGAATCCGTAAGTTACCACTTACCGATAGGGAGCGCAATCCCCCTGTCGAAGGGGTATGGGAGCACGACCCGGGCGTGGCCCAGCGGTCTCAGCGGCCGATCAACGTCGCCGGTGCGTGCCGGAGCACCCTGTCGCTCACCGAGCCGAGCACCTTGGCCCGGAACCGGCCGAGGCCCCGGGCGCCCACGACGACGAGATCTGCGTCGCGCCGCTCCACGTGCTCCAGCAGCGCCGCGGCGGCCCCGCCGGGAACGACCTCGGTCTCGACATGGAAGCCGGCGTTGGCGAGCGTGCCCGCCGCCGCATCCGCGCGGCGGTGCGCGAGCGTGGCTTCCTCGTCGGCGATCTCCTGTGCGAGACCGGGCTCGCTCGCGTGTGCCCCGGGCGGCACTGCGAGCTGTCGCGCGGCGGTGATCACCGCCACCTCGCATCGGCCCGGATCGGCCAGGCCGACGAAGGCCCCGATCGAGCGATCGGAGCCCTCGGAGCCGTCGGCGCCGACGACGACCCGGATGGGGCCGTCGCCTTCGGGAGCTCGATGCACCACGAGCACCGGGCACGGCGAGCCCTGCAGCACCGAGCTGCTCACGCTGCCGAGCACCACCGTGTCGAGCCAGCCTTCCTTTCCGCTGCCGACCACGACGAGGTCGGTATCCTGCGTTTCCGCCGCTTGCACGATCTCGCTCGCCTCGTCGCCGGCCACGACCAGGCCCTCGACGTCGTCGAGCCCCGCCGCGGCCAAGGCCGCGACCGCCTCGTCGACCGCGCGCTGTGCCGCCTCCTGCCCGGCCTCGGGAGAGTAGTGGCCCCGAAGCTGGGCCTCGCGCATCGCGACGTCGAAGTCGTTGACCGAGAGCACCGTGAGGTGGGTACGCGCGGGGTCGGCGGTGCGCGCGAGCATCTCGCGGGCGCGTTCGGACGGTTCCGCGCCGTCGGTGGCGAACAGCACGTTCACGGCCTCTTCGCCTCCTCGTTGGTCCCGGTCTGCGAACGCTCGATCGAGCCGGCAGGTCGGGCCGCTTCCCGACTCGTCGATCTGAGCGAGGCCACGATCGAGATCGTGATCGTGATCGCGATGAACGCGAGCGAGGCCCAGATCGGGATGTGGACGACCGAGCTCACGATCATCTTGACACCGACGTAGACCAACACGACCGCGAGCCCCAGCTTCAGGTACACGAAGCGATGGATCATGCCGGCGAGCATGAAGTACAGGGCCCGCAGGCCCAGGATGGCGAACGCGTTCGACGTGAACACGATGAACGGATCGTCGGTCACGGCGAAGATCGCCGGGATCGAGTCGACCGCGAACAGGATGTCGCTCGTCTCGATCAGCACCAGCACGGCCATCAACGGCGTGGCGATCCGCTTCCCCGCCTCGACCACCGTGAAGCGCTGCCCGTGGTACTCGGCCGTCATCGGCACCACCCGGCGGAACAGCGTCAGCACGGGGTTCCGTTCGGGGTGCACCTCCTGGTCCCGGTGCAGCGCCATGCGGATGCCCGTGAGCACCAGGAAGGCGCCGAAGATGTAGATCGTGAAGTGGAAACGCTCGAGCAGCGCCGCCCCGCCGGCGATGAACAGCGCGCGGAACACGAGCGCGCCGAGGATGCCCCAGAACAACACGCGGTGCTGGTATTTCTGCGGCACCCCGAAGTACGTGAAGATCAGGGCGAAGACGAAGATGTTGTCGACCGAGAGGCTCTTCTCGATCAGATACCCGGCCAGGTACTCGCCCCCCGCCTCGGCCCCGAGCCAGACGTAGACCACCACGCCGAACGCGAGCCCGAGCGAGATCCAGAAGATGCTGAACTTCGTGGCTTCCCGGAACGAGACCTCGTGCGCCTCCCGGTGGAACACGAACAGGTCGAGCCCCAACAGCAGCAGGATCAGACAGAGGAACCCGACCCACGCCCAGATGCCGACGTCCACCACGTGCACCTTCCCTTCGATCCGGCCGGCGCAAACGGGCGCCGACGTGCTCGTTCGGACCGAAGGTCTCTCCGGCAGCCGCGCGATGCGGCGGCCGACGCCACCGGGCCGCGAGGCCGGGCTGTCGGCGACGTCTCGGGGGATACTCCCCCTCGGTTCCCGTCGACGGTAGCAGGAAGTACCGGTTGCGCCCGGAAGGGGACCGATCGTCTCGAGCCCCGTCACGCCCGAAGGGAGGCACGTGAGCGCAGATCACAGCGACGTCCGGGCGTGGCGTCTCGACCATCGCATCCCGCTCGCCGACGGTCATCTGCTCGGGTTCCTGGGCTCGCGCGCCATCACGGGGTGCGAGGCCGTCGAGGGCCGCAGGTACGCGCGATCGATCCGCATGCCGACGGGCGCCCCGGCGGTCGTGGAGGTCGAACCCGACCCCTCGGAGCCGTTCGTCACGATGTGGATCCGGGGGGATGGGGCGCCGGGAGCCGTGGAGCGGGCCGTTCGCCGCCTGCTCGACCTCGATGCCGATCCGGAGGCGATCGATGCGACGCTCGGTGCAGATCCGGCGCTGCGTTCTGTCGTGCTCTCGACGCCCGGCATGCGCCTTCCGGGTGCGGTCGACGGGTTCGAGATCGCGGTCCGTGCGATCGTCGGGCAGCAGGTGTCGGTCGCCGGCGCCCGCACCACGCTCGGACGCATCGCGGAGCGGTTAGGTGAGCCGCTGCCCGAACCGCTCGGAACGGTCGTCCGGGTGTTCCCGACGCCGGCGCGGCTCGCCGACGCGCCCCGCGACGGGCTGGGCATGCCACGGGCCCGGGCCGGCGCGATGGTCGAGATGGCCCGTGCCGTCGAGGGCGGCGAGCTCGATCTCTCCGGCGAGACCGATCTCACGTCGACCCGCGAGCGGCTCCGGGCGATCCGAGGGGTCGGCGCGTGGACGGAGGAGTACGTGGCGATGCGTGCGCTCGGCGATCGCGACGCCTTCCCGGTGACCGACCTCGGGGTGCGTCGGGGGTTCCGGCGGCTCGGGTTGCCCGATGACCCGCGGTCGATGCTCGAGCACGCCGAGCGATGGCGGCCGTGGCGCGCCTACGCCGTCATCCACCTCGGGGCAGGCTGAGCCCCGAGGTCCCGGGACGGAAGTCCCGGCGGGGCGGTGCCCCGGGCGGCGTAGCATCCGCACGTGACGCGGCGCGCGGACTCCCTGGGACGCCCCCTCGCCCTCTTCGCGCTGCTCGCGCTCGCCGCTCTCGCGCTCGTGGCCGGCACGGGCGTCGTCGTGATCCGCCGGGTGGCGACGGACCAAGCCCTCGCCGAGGCGCGGCAAGTCACCGAGGTCTCGGCCCGGCTCGTCGAGCGGCGCCTCCACGACGGGCTGCTCACGGGCGACGCGATCGCGAGCGGGGCCGTGGCGCGGATCGTGTACGACGCAGTGCTCGTGGAACCGGTCGTGCGCGCGAAGCTCTGGACCCGCGACGGCGAGATCGTCTACTCGGACGAGGCCCGGCTGATCGGTTCCAGCTATGACCTCGACGACGACGATCTCCAGGTGCTCGACGAGGGCGGCGTGGTCTCCGAGGTCTCGGACCTGAGCCGCCCCGAGAACCGCTTCGAGCGGTCGTTCGGCGAGCTGCTCGAGGTCTACACGCGGGTCGAGACCTCCCCCGGCCGCACGCCCCTGCTGTTCGAGACGTACCAGCGGGCGTCGAGCATCGCGGACAGGCGCCGGGAGCTCACGGCGACGTTCGTCCCGGTGCTCGTGGCCACGCTCGTCGCGCTCGCCCTGCTGATGGTGCCGCTCGCCTGGATCCTCGCGAGCCGGGTTCGCGGTTCCCAGCGTGAGCGCGAACGGCTGATGCAGCGTGCGATCGAGTCGTCGGACCGTGAGCGCCGACGGATCGCGGCCGACCTCCACGACGGCCCCGTGCAGGAGATGGCCGGCCTCTCGATGCGCCTCTCGGCCGCCGCTGGGCGGGCCGCCGACGACGCGTCGGCGGAGGTCCTGCAGGAATCTGCGTCGGCCGTGCGCGGCAGCGTCCGCACCTTGCGATCGGCGGTGGTGGGCGTCTACCCGCCGAACCTGCAGCAGGTGGGGCTCGCAGCGTCGCTCTCGGACCTCCTCGCCCGCCTCGCGTCGCAAGGGGTCCACGCGACGGTCGAGGTCGATCCCGCCGAAACGTTCGGCCCCGATGTCGACGCCCTGGTCTATCGCGCGGCGCAGGAGGCCGTGCGCAACGTCGAGGAACATGCCGGGGCCAGCACCGTCCGGATCGTCGTCACCCGCGCCGACGGCGCGGCGAGGCTCGAGGTGACCGATGACGGACGTGGGATCGACGACGCCCGTATCGAGCAGGCGCGCCGCGAGGGGCACGTCGGGCTTTCGATCCTCGAGGATGTCGTCGCGGACGGTGGGGGGCGCCTCTCGGTGCGTCCGCGAGCGCCGACGGGTACGGTCGTTCGGGTGGAGGTCCCGATGCCATGATCAGGGTCGCGATCGCCGACGACCACAGGGTCGTGCGCGTCGGTCTCGAGCAGCTGCTGCAGACGTTCGCCGACGTGGAGTTCGTCGGCGCGGGTGGCGGGGGTGAGGAAGCTGTCGGGCTCTGCGCCGAACACCGGCCCGACGTGCTGCTGCTCGACCTCTCGATGCCCGATCTCGACGGCATCGAGGTGACGAAGCGACTCCGTGACGCCGCCCCCGAGACCAAGGTCGTGGTGTTCACGTCGTTCTCGGACCGAGAGCGCATCGTCCAGGCGCTCGACGCCGGGGCGGTCGGCTACCTGCTGAAGGACGCCGAGCCCGACGAGCTGCATGCGGCGCTTCGCGCCGCCGCCCGCGGCGAGGCGCCGCTCACCCCCCGGGCGGCGGCCGCCCTGCTCGAGGATCGTCGCAACCGACCCGCCGAGGTGCCTTTGACCACGCGCGAGCGTGAGGTGCTGAGCCTCGTCGTGGAGGGCCTCGCCAACAAGCAGATCGCGCGCCGCATGGGGATCAGCGAGAAGACCGTGAAGGGCCATCTCACGAACCTGTTCCAACGGATCGGGGTCGCCGACCGTACGCAAGCGGCCCTGTGGGCGGAGCGAACCGGCGTGCTGCGCGACCCGCACTGAGACGAGGTCCCGGGACCGATGTCCCGTTGTGATGGCGGCAGCGCCGGTCGCACGATAGGCCCATGGTCCGGGTGCTCACGCTCGCCGTCGCGCTCACGCTCGCCCTGGCGGTCGCGGCGCCCGTCGCGGCCGGTGACGACGTGCGTCGTCGGGGCTCGTGCTCGGGCGGGCGAGGCGACTGGATGCTGCGCGTGCAGCGGGAGAGCCGCACGAAGCTCCGCGTTCGGTTCGAGATCGACGACGTGCCCACCGGGCAACGCTGGCAGCTGTTCATCTCGAACAACGGCACACGCGTCTACTCCCGCACCAACGTGTCACGCCGAGGCGGCGAGGTGCGGGTGAGGATCGCGACCCGCAACCGTCCGGGCCGCGACCGCATCGCGGCGAGCGGCGTCAACACGAGGACGGGAACCACGTGCGAGGGGTCCGTCAGGTACTGAGCCCTCGGTCCCGGGACCGTCGTCCCGTTGTAACCCCGACCGAGTCACGGCGAACCTGATGGCAGAGACGGCCGGACGAGCCGGCCGTGCCCGAGGAGGCGATGCAAGATGGTCCGCAAGCTCATGGGGATCGGCCTCGCGACCGCGCTCGCGCTGTCGCTGGCCGGCGCAGTGCCCGCGATGGCCAAGGACGGCGACGTGATCCGCCGCGGGTCGTGCAGCGGCTCGACCGACTGGAAGCTGAAGCTCTCGCCCGAGGACGGCCGGATCGAGGTCGAGTACGAGGTCGACTCGAACAGGGTCGGCCAGCGGTGGAAGGTGAAGATCGTCAAGAACGGGAAGGTGATCTTCCGCGGGGCGCGCACGACGAAGGGCCAGAGCGGCTCGTTCGAGGTGCGGGTCGTGACGTCGAACCCGCCCGGCAAGGACACGTTCCGTGCCCGCGCGACGCATGCGGGCGAGGTGTGCAGGGGCAAGGCGAGCTTCTGATCGATCTCACGAAGCAGACCGTCCTCTCCCCGCCACGGGAGCCCGCGAGGCCCGGCGCGAAGCGCCGGGCCTCGCCGTGTCGAGGAAGTTCCACACGGTCATCACGGTCGTGCGGCGCGCGGTCCGCGATACTTGGCCGGTCATGGATCCCGAGGTCGTCGAGGAAGCCGTCGAGGTCGCCGACGCGAACGATCCCGTCGCGATCGGGCCGAAGGGCTCCGATCAACGGGTGATCCTGGGCAACACGGGCCAGAACGTGCTCGGGCTCGCGATCGGGGCCGCGGCCACGTTCGCCGCGCAGGTGATCATGACCCGACGCCTCGGCGACCGCGCCTACGGCGTCGTCACGCTCACGACCCAGTTCGCGTTCATCGCCGCCGCGGCCACCAGGTTCGGCATGGACGTCGCCGACGTGCGTCTCGTGGCGATCCTCGTGGGTCGCGGCGAGGCGGCGCGCAGCCGGGCGCTCGTGCGCCGCGCCGGCCTGATCACCGCCGCCGTGTCTGTCCCGTTCATGGTCCTCACCTACCTGCTGGCGCCGTGGCTCGCCGAGGCGTTCTTCGCAGGCAACGACGTCGCGGCGCCGGCCTTCCGCGCGGCCGCGGTGACCGTGCCGTTCGCGGCCCTCGCCTTCACGTACATGGGCGCGACCCGTGGGCTGAAGATCATGCGCTACACGCTGTATTCGCAGTGGACCGCACAGCCCATCGGCTGGATCGTGCTCACGCTGGCTTTCTGGGCGATCTGGTCCGCGACGGCGGGCACGGCGAGCTGGGCCTTCACCGCCTCGTGGGCGCTGGCGTTCGCGATCGCGGTGTACGGCTGGTGGAAGGAGCAGCGACGGTTCCCGCACCAGATCGGCGGCGAGGGCATCCCCGAGGAGCGCACCGGCGCCTTGCTGCGCTTCGGTGCCCTGCGTGCCCCCGGCACCTTGTTCTCACAGCTGATCTTCTGGACCGACCTGTTCGTGCTCTCGCTACTGTCCAGCGGACAGGGGGCAGCGGCTGAGTCGCAGGTGGGCGTGTACAGCGCCGTGCTGCGCGCGGGGCAGGCGCTCTTCCTGTTCCTCACGAGCGTCTCGCTGACGTTCAGCCCGTTCGTGGCCGACCTGCACCACCGCGACGAACGGCAACGGCTCGACGGCCTCTACAAGCAGGTGACCCGCTGGACCCTGGCCGCCACGATCCCCGTGTTGTTGGTGCTCGCGATCATGCCCGGGCCCGTGCTGCGGATCTTCGGCCCCGGGTTCGTCGATGGGGAAGCCGCGCTGCGCATCCTGATCGTCGGCATGATCGCGCCGGTCATGGTCGGCACGGTTGGGTTCATCCTCATCATGGCCGGACGCACCGGGTGGGATCTGCTCGTGTACGTGGGTGGATTCGCGATCGACGTCGGCATCGCGGTCGCCCTCGCACGGCCCGATGTGCTCGGCATCCGGGGTGCGGCGATCGCCCAGGCGGTCACGCTCACGTTCAGCGCCGTCGCGAGGCTGCTCCTCGTGCGCCGCTTCCTCGGCATCTGGCCGTTCGACGCCTCCCACCTGCGCCTCATCGTGCCGACGGTGGTCGGTGGCCTGGTCATGGCCGGGCTCCACGCGATCCTGCCCGATGCGGCGTGGCTGTTGAACCTGATGCTCTCGGCCGCGGTCGGCACCGTGGTCTACGCGGTCGTCGTGTTCGCGATCGGGCTGGCACCGGGCGAGCGCGGCTCGGCGCTGCGCCTCGTCGGCAAGCTCACCGGGAGGGGCCGAGCACCCGCATGAGCTGAGTCCCGGATCCACGGTGCCGGAAGACGTGGGTTCCCGGTCGTGGGTGGTCCCCCCGACGACCCACGACCGGGACGGTTCGGGGCCGACGACGCGTCGGCGGCGGCGAGCGATCGGCCCTCCGCCGCTCGAGCGAGCGGGGGGTAGATCCCGCCGCCGTCGAGCCCCGGGCCCTCCGGCGCTCGAACCCACGACGCGCGTGTAGGCGGCCGCGACGGGGTGGGCGAGCGCGACGGCTGGCCACTGCAGGTCGGAGGCGAAGGCTACGTCAGACCCGGGTTCAGGGCGATACTGCAGAACCGCTAGGACGCGACGGGGACCCCAGCGCGACGCGGTGTGTCGTGACATCAGGCATCGAGCGCCGTCCTCACGGCCTCCTCGGCCGTCTCGACTCGCACGAGCGGATCGGCATCGGTGTCGTCGCGCCGGAGGTCCCACGTGCCCAGCCCGACGACGCGCTTGGCCATCTTCAGCGCCAGCGCCACCTCGCTCAACGTGCCGAACTCCCCGCCGACGGCGATGACCGCGTCGGCGCTGCGGGCCACGAGCACGTTGCGGCCTTCGCCGAAGCCGGTGGTCACCGCCACGGTGAGATGGGGGCTCGCCCCGGTGCGATCCTCGCCGGGCAGGATGCCGACCGACGTGCCGCCCTCGGCCGCCGCGCCCGCTGCCGCGGCGTTCATGACGCCGCCGAGCCCACCGCACACGAGCACCGCACCCGCCCGTGCGAGGCGTCGGCCGACCTCCTCGGCCATCGCCAGCTCCCACTCCGTCGCGTCACTCGCGCCGATCACGGCGACGTACGGGGCCTCGTGACTGGCCATGCCGTGAGTATCGCGCATGAGGCTGACGCGGAGCCATCCCCGGCCGTCACGGCGCCGCCACACCCCACTGCTAGACTGCCGCGCTCGATGGGCCTCCCAACCCGCGTCATGACCCGCCTCTCATCTCGTCTCCGGGCGGGGGTCCGGTCTCCGACCACGATCGCCGTCGGGCTGGCAATCGTCGTCGCGTTGGCCGCGTGCACGGGCGATCAGGGTCCTTCCGACGTCCCCGCCGACGCCCCCTCGACGTCGCCGCCGCCCGTCACGAGTGCCGATTCCTACGTGTTCACGGACGCCGCCGGCATCGAGGCCAGGCTCACCCTCGAGGGTGGGAACGGGGAGCTCGTGGTGCGCAACGGGACCGGCGCCGAGTTGCCGAAGCCCGGTGTGTTCGTGCTCGATGCCCGCGATGGGGCTCGCACGACCTGGCGTGTGGTGGACGCGACGCCCGTGGCAGCCGGGCAGCGCGCGGCCTTCCAGGTCGATCGGCCCCCGGTGCCCGAGGCCCGCCACATCGGACTGGTCGTCCTCCTGCTCGGTGGCGAGGATCTCGGCGCGTTCGTGCCGCCGCAGCCGGGGAACGAAGCGTGAGGCGTCGCGCCCTCGCCCTCGCGCTGGCCGCCCTGGTCGTCGCGGCGCCTTCCACCGGACTCACCCAGGACCAGGACCTCGTCCGACGGCTGACCGATGCCGCCTGCTCGGTCCCCAGCGAGCTGCTCGTTCGCACCTGGCGGGGCCACCGACCCGATCGGAGCGGCGACCTCGAGCTCTTGCCGGCGGAACCCGATTTCATCGGCCACGGCGGGTTGCCGCACTCCGGACCCTGGGACTACGTGAGCAGGGTTCCCTTGCTCTGGTACGGCCCCGGGTTCATCCGGCCGCAGGGCGAGGTCGGCCGACCGGTGACGCTCGCCGACATCGCGCCGACCCAAGGCGAGCTCGTTGGGTTCCCGTTCGACGCGCCCGACGGCGCGCCGCTCACCGAAGCCCTCGAACCGGGAGCGGCGCGGCCCAACCTCGTCGTGGTGGTCGTGTGGGACGGCGCCGGCAGGGATGTGCTCGCCGCATGGCCGAACGCATGGCCGGAGCTGCGGGACATGATCGACCGGGGCACGTGGTACGAACACGCGGAGGTGGGTTCGTCCCCGCCTAGCACCGCGCAGATCCACGCCACGATCGGCACCGGCGCCTTCTCCCGCAATCACGGGCTGGTCTCCCACCGGCTGCGCATCGGCGACCGGCTCACCGATCCGTGGGAGGCGGGGTCCCGGTACCTCACGGCTGCGACGTTCGCCGATCTCTACGACCGGCACGAGGGGAACCGTCCGATCGTCGGCACGCTCGCCACCGTGGCGATCCAGCTCGGCATGATGAGCCACGGCTCGTTGTGGGGGGGCGGCGACCGTGACATCGCCGTGCTGCGCGAGCGCGAAGGCGCCGCCACGCTGGGCGCCGAGGGCATCAATTGGAACCTCACGAGCAACGTCGCGCCCTACTACCGGGTGCCGGACTACGTGAACGACCTTCCCCCGATCACCGACTACTACGACGAGACCGATCGGCAGGACGGGCGCGCCGACGGCCGCTGGCACGAGCTCCAGCTCGACGAGGCCAGCGCCGAGGAGGCGCTGCTCACGCCCGCTCGCATCCCGTTCCAGACCCGGCTGATCGACGAGGTCGTCGAACGGGAGGGCTTCGGCGCCGACGAGGTGCCCGACCTGCTGTTCGTCAACTACAAGCTGATCGACGAGATCGGGCACCTCTACTCGATGAACGCCGTCGAGATGCGAGATTCCGTGCACGCACAGGACGCCGATCTGCCGAACCTGATCGACCTATTGTACGAGCACGTCGGCGAGGGGGAGTGGGTGATGATGCTCACCGCCGATCACGGCCACACCCCCGATCCGGCGGTGAGCGGCGCGCAGGCGCTCGAGCCGACGAAGGTCGCCGGCGTGATCCAGGAGCGGTT
>DASTBT010000096.1:0-31582 GCA_035711865.1 Actinomycetota bacterium | reverse complement strand
CTCCCGAGGCAGACGCGGGCCGACGGATGCCACCCCCACGGCCGGCGCGATTGTCGGCGACCGTGACGCCTTCGAGGGTGGCGCCCGACGTCAGGTACATGCCGCCTCCCGACGAGGTCGCGACGTTCTCCGCGATGGTCGATCGCTCGATCGCGCCGCCGTTGCCCGCCACGGCGATGCCGCCGCCGTCGGTGGCGCGGTTGCCCGCGACGGTCGATCCGATCATCACGAGGCGGCCGCGGCTGTGGATCGCGCCGCCGGATCCCGAGGCGGTGTTGTCGATCAGCAGCGAATCGAGCACGTGGAAGGACGACCGAGGCGCGGACCACAGCGCCCCCCCGTCGCCCCCTCGAGAGCCGACGATCGTCACGCGGCGAAGCCTGGCCGTGCCCCCCCGAAGTCGCGCGGCGGCCCCGTCGATCGACGGGGCTCGGGCCCCGAAGATCGTGAGTCGTCGCAGGTCGTACCGGCCGTCCGCCGTCGCCGATCCCATCGTGAACGCGCGCTCCCCGAGCTGTGACGCATCGATGAAGGCGCCGGTTTCGCCGACACCGGCGATCGTGATCGACGCGAGCAGGTCGATGTCGCCCCGGCCGATGCCTCCGTGGCCGGTGCGGGTGAGCGTGTAGAAGCCCGAAGGAACGCGAACCCGTCCTCCCGGTCCGGCCGCGGCGATCGCGTCGCGGAGCGAGCAGTGGGTCTCGTCGCAGACGGCGTCGAAGGTGTCGGTGGTCGTGTTCACCAGCAGCGTCTGCGGGCCTGCGGTCGCGAGGGGAGCGTCCGCGACGAACGTCGACGCAGCCAACGCGACTGCCGCGGCGGCGACGGCGAGAAACGTGCGGGCGGTGGGCACGGCCCGATGCTATCGACCGGCTCGCGGGCCGGCCTCAAGGAGCGCGGCCTGCCCTACGATGCTTGGAACGCGGAACGCCGTCGGAGCCTGACGAGGAGCATCCTCTGGCCACCAACCTTCCCCCGATCCCACCCCGCCCGGACCTCGTTCCCGGCGGTCGGCCGCCGCTCGAGCCGAGGCGGCGGCGGTTCCCCGCATGGGTGATCGGCTCCACGCTCCTCACGATCATCGCGATGGTCGGAGCGCTCGTCACGTCGCTGGTGGTGCGGTACGACCCGGCGGACCACCGGGACGAGCATCGCTTCATCGCGCGAGACTTGGGCGGGAACCCTTTGCGGTGGAATCCATGCGAGCCGGTGCACTACGTGGTCAACGTGGCCGACGCGCCGGCGGGCTCGCTCGCAGACGTGCAGGAGGCGGTCAGCCTCGTCTCGGCGGCGACCGGCATCTCGTTCGCGTACGACGGCCTGACCGACGAGGTGCTCGAACGCCGCCGCGACATGGTGCAGACCCGCTACGGCGACCGATGGGCGCCGGTGCTCGTGACCTGGCTCGACCCCGATTCCGCTCAGGTGTCGTTCCGCAGCGAAGGCGACATCGCGGCAGGCGTGGCCTCGCCGTTCACCCCACCTGGCTCGGACGTGATCGTGAGCGGGTGGATCGCGATCAACGCGGAAGACCCGAACCTCCCGGGCTTCGCGGCTCCCGACGACCAGGGGCCGGTCGTGCTGCACGAGTGGGCGCACGTGATGGGGCTGGACCACGTGAAGGCGCGTGGACAGCTTATGCATCCCGCCGGCGGGGGGATGTCCGGCTTCGGGCCGGGCGATCTGGAAGGGCTCCGGCAGGTGGGGCGATCCCAAGGATGCCTGACCACGCCCCCGGTCCCGTGAGCGCCGTCGCGAACGCGTCGGTTGTTCCGACGAGGGCCGATGGTCTACGCTGTTGCACCTGCGAATGATCTGCACACGCGAAGCCGGCATCGTGGGGGCCATGATCCCCGATCGCATCTGCTGTCCGCGCTGAGCAGGGACGGCTCTTCAACGCCGCGCACGCGCTCCACCTTCTCTCCCTTCGTCCCACCACCCGCACCGGAGGTGCACCTATGTCCACGCCAGCCACGTCCGTCGCTCCGGTCGCCACCACGGTCGACGCCAGGGGGCAGTCCTGCCCGGGGCCGCTCGTGTCGCTCGCCAAGGCCATGAAGAACGCCGCGAGCGGCGACCTGCTCGAGCTGCTCGCCACCGATCCCGGCTCGAAGTCTGACGTGCCGAGCTGGGCGGAGATCAGCGGCAACGAGCTGCTCGAGGCTTCCGAGGGCGAGGATCTGTACCGCTTCCTCGTCCGGAAGGTGTGACCGCCGTGGCGACGACCGAGGGACGGATCGCGACCGCGCCCCGGCTCGAGGACCTGCTCGAACGGATCGAGGCCCTGGAAGCCGCGTCGGCCGGCGAGGTCAAGAAGACCAACAAGCTGACGATCATCGCCTGGGGCGGCGAGCTCGACCGCATCTGGCCGACGACGATCCTGGCCACGACCGCCGCCGCGAGCGGCATGGAGTCGAGCGTGTTCTTCACGTTCTGGGGGCTGTTCGCGATCGTGAAGCCGGGCGTTCGCATCACGGGCGACAACTGGATGCAGAAGATGATGAGCGCGATGAATCCCGGCTCGGCGCAGAAGGCCAAGCTGTCGCGATACCACTTCGCGGGCGCGGGCCCGACGATGTTCAAGAAGCTCGCCTCCGATCATCAGGTGGCCACGCCCGAGGAACTGATCCAGACGGCCGGAGAGCTCGGCGTTCGCCTGATCCCGTGTCAGATGACGATGGACCTGCTCGGCCTCAAGCGCGAGGACCTGCTCGACGGGCTGGAGGAGCCGATCGGCGCCGCGACCGCTCTCGCGGAGATGCGGACGGCTGCCGTCTCGCTGTTCATCTGAGCCGCTGCGGGCCGGGCTGAGCTACGCGGATCCCGCTGGCGCCCGGCGCGCCCGGATGTCGAGCCGTACGTAGTCGATCACCGGCTCGGGCAACCGCGTCGCCACTTCGTGTACGAATCGCTCCCGCTCCTCGTCGCCCATGCCCTCGACGTGGTCGCCGAGACAGATGGCCGCCAGGTAGTCCTCGACCTCCTCGGCAGGAACCGGCGTCGGTTCTTCGTGCAGCCACGCGTGGATGTCGGTGAACCCCGCGGCGTCGAGCCGCGCCCGTGTCTCCTCGGGTCCGGCGTAGTGCTTGCGCCCCGTGAACCCTGCCCCCATCGCCCCGAGGGCTGCCTCGAGCGAAGCGATGTTGCCTCGGCCGCCGCACTGCGCCGCGAGCTGCGAGCCGGGGCGCATCACCGCTGCGAGATGCCGGAACAACGCCTCGTGATCGAGCACCCAGTGGAACGTGGCCGTCGACAACACCGCGTCGACCGGAGGGTCGACGGGAAGCGGCGCTTGCAGGTCGGCGAGGACGTAGGTGACCCGGTCGTCACCGAGCCGTTCGCGTGCCAGGGCGATCATCGAGACAGACCCGTCGAGCGCGACGACCTCCCCCCGGGGTAGCCGCTCTCGCAACCGTTCGGTGATACGACCCGTGCCGCAGCCGGCGTCGAGCACACGCTCATCGCCGCGTAGGTCCAGCGATGCCAGCACGGCCTCACCCCAGCGGGTCATGGGGATCGGCAAGCGATCGTACGCTGCGGCGTCCCAGTCCCGACTCACCGGACCAGCGTAACCATGCGTCCCACGCAAGCCGGTGTGACATTAGTTAGCGATGTGAACTATCGTGAAGCGCATGCCCTCCGCTCCTCCCGTCACCGACCTCGCAGGACTCGCCTCCCAGCTGCGGCTGTCGGTGTTCCGCGCGTCGCGCACCTTGCGACGGGAGAGCCAGGCGGGGATCTCGCCGAGCATGCTCGCCGCGCTCTCCACGATCGATCGTCACGGACCGATCACGGCCGGCGACGTGGCGCAGCACGAGCAGGTCCGCAAGCCCACCGTGACGCGGATCCTCGCGGGCCTCGTCGACGAGGGCCTCATCGAGCGGACCGCCGACCCGCTCGACCGGCGGGTGGCGTGGGTGCAGCTCACGCCGGCCGGTCGCGCGCTGATGCGGAACGTTCGTCGTCGCAGCGACCGATTCCTCGCCGGGCGCCTGCGCGCGCTCGATCCCGCTGACCTGGCCACGCTGGAGCGGGCGGCGGAGATCCTCGATCGGGTCACGGAGCAGGAGGAGTGAGCCCCCGGGTCAGCGCGGCGATCGGCCGCACGTTCTCGTCGGTACGAGCCTCGCGGAACTTCCGTCTCTACCTGTTCGGACAGACGGTGTCGGCGATCGGCACGTGGATGAACTTCACGGCGAGCGCCTGGCTCGTGCTGCAACTCACCGACAGCGGCACGGCGCTCGGCACCAACGTCGCGTTGTACTTCCTGCCGGTGCTGCTGCTCGGCGCCTACGGAGGGGTGCTCGCCGACCGGTTCGACAAGCGACACATCCTGATGATCACCCAGGCCGCTTACGGCATCGTGGCGCTCTCCCTGTGGGCGCTGGTGGCCTCCGACCTCGTCGAGCTCTGGATGGTCTACGCGCTCTCGCTCGCCAGCGGCGTCGTGACCGCGATCGACAACCCGTCGCGCCAGAGCTTCTACGTGGAGATGGTCGGCGAGGAACACGTCCGCAACGCCGTGAGCCTGAACTCCGCTGCCTTCACGGGCTCTCGGGTGATCGGACCGGCGGTCGCGGGCGCGTTGATCGCGACGGTGGGCATCGCCACATGCTTCCTGATCGACGGACTGTCCTACGCCGCGGTGCTCGTGGCCCTCGTGGCGATGCGGCCGTCGGAGATGCACGCGCAACAGCGCACGACGAGGGAACGTGGCCATCTGGCGGCCGGTCTCCGCTACGTCTGGTCAACGGACGCCCTCCGGCGCCCGCTGCTCGCGATGGCCGTCGTGTTCACCGTCTCGTTCAATTTCGCGGTCTTCGTGCCGCTGCTCGCCGAGCGCACGTTCGGGGGCGACGCCGGCACGTTCGGCGTGCTCTCCGCGCTCGCGGGCGTCGGGTCGTTCGTGGGCGCCATCGTGATGGCGAGTCGCGTGCCCGAGCCGGGGATGCGCGACCTGTCGTTGTGGGCGGTCACGGCGGGGGTCGGGCTCGCGTTGCCCGGTCTCGCCCCGACGCTGTGGCTGGCGGGGCTGGCGATGCTCCCGATGGGGTTCACGATCATGGCTTTCATGATCACGGGGAACACGATGCTGCAGCTCACATCGCGCCCCGAGGCCCGCGGCAGGGTGATGGCGCTCTACGGCATCGTGTTCCTCGGGTCGACGCCGATCGGGGCCCCGATCGCCGGGGTGATCGGTGAGCACCTGGGGGCGCGAGCCGGGTTCGTGCTGAGCGGGCTCGTCGCGGGTGGCTTGGGGGTTGCCCTCCTCGCCGCTCGACGTCGCTCCGCGGTGCCCGCCCTCACCGACGCATAGATCCGACGCACGAGAGTGCCAGGGGCGGCGCGGGAGTCACCTCTCGCGAGGCGCGTTCCCGGCCGCCTCCGGCTTCCGTGGCCCGCGAGGGGGATCCCGGGCTACGTCGTCACGGTCCGAGCCCCGGGGCGGGTGCCGACCGTCTGCGACCAGGTGATCAGCGAGGCGTACCAGCCCGGCTCGTCGGCGAGCGCAGCGCACTGCCTGCACTCGCTGACCGTCCCCGGCGGGTGGTCTCGGTGCTCTCGGTGGTCGCCCATCCTCGATGTTCCCCTTGAGAGAAGGCCGCCAGACCGTCCGTCGCATGGACGATGATGATCGTGCTCCGCGTGCACGTCGATACCCAAGACGCGGGGAACGTAGCTACCCTGGCCTAGGTAGAGCGAGCTACGTATGACCCTGTAGGGAGCTGTGGGTCGCCTCGAGGCTGCAGGCCACCGGCTCAGACGACCTCGCGATCGATGCGCCAATCTCCGTCGGGCTCGTCGCGGCTCACGTCGAGCACGGTCCCGTCGGCGAGCCGTAGGCGGAATCGCCGCATCCGCACCCCGTCACGCTCGTCGAGCGCGCTCCGGACGACCTCGACCGGTTCCTCCACGGCGCCCCATGCGACGGCTCGGGGCCATTCGTCCGCGCGGGCGCCTTCGGCGAACCGCAGCCGGATCTCGGGCTCGTGCGCCAGCCATCTGGGCAAGACCGGCACCCATAGCAGGAACGCGATGCCGACGAGGGCGGCGGAGCCTTGCTCGCCGAGCATCGGGATCAGCGGGATCGCAAGCACCGCGGCCGAGAGGCGGGCGAGGTTGTAGACGACGTCGTACGCGGCGAACACCCGACCGCGCAGGCCGTCCGGGACGGCTTCCTGCACCAAGGTGTCGACCGGGATCTTCTTCCACGCGAACGAGAGGCCCACGACGGCGCTCGCGAGCAACAGCGTCCACGGGGCGACGTGCAGGCTCACCAGCAGGATCGCCACCCCTCCCACGGCGAAGGCCCCGGCCACGATGCGCTCCCGCTCGAAACGACGGTCCAGCGCTCCGACCGTCGCGAGCCCCGCGAAGACGCCGACTCCCCCCGCCCCGATCAACCAGGAGAACGACCCGACCCCCTGCTGGAACCGTTCCCGGAACACGACGAGCGCGAGCACGAGGATCATTCCCTGGCCGAGCTGGTCGAGCCCGATCGAGGTGATCGGGCCGACCGCCCGGGGCGTGTGCACGATGTGGCGCAGTCCATCGACGAACTCCGCACCGATCCGACGGACCTGGTGGCGCAGCAGCTCTGGCGATTCCGGCAGCTGCAGGGGACGCAGGTCGCTGCGGATGCTGCTCGCGACCCACGACGTCGTCACCCACATCGCCGCGGCGACGGAGACGATCGCGCCGGTGCCGAACGCGTCGGCCGCGAGCCCCCCGGCGAAGACGCCGACCAACAGAGCGACCGTGCCGCCCACCGTGGCGATCGAGTTCGCGGCGAGCAGGTCCTCGGTCGGCACCAGCCTCGGAACCACCGCCTGGGCGGTGGCGAGGAAGAACCGGTTCACCGACGTCACGAACAGCGCTCCGCCGTAGTAGAGGGCCGCCTGCCGGCTCGGGTTGGTCAGCACGAGGAAGATCGGCACGGCTCGCAGCAACGGCGCGACGGTCATGATGCGCCGTCGCGACCAGCGGTCGATGAACACGCCGACGAACGGACCGATCAGCGAATACGGCACGATCACGATCGCCGAAGCGAGCGCGAAGCTCGCGGCGGTCGTTGCCCGCTCGGGCGCGAACACCAGCGAGGCCACGAGCGCCGCCTGGATCAGCCCGTCGGCCGACTGGCTCACGAGCCGCATCGCGAATAGGCGGCGGAAGTCGGCGTGGCGCAGCGCGTCTCGTGGGCTGCCGATGCCGGCGGGGGCGGGGACGCTCATCGCCGCACATCGTATGGCCGCCTCCAGTCCCGACGGGACCGGGGCCGATGAACCCATGCATGGGACGGTCGCTCCCTCTCCCACGGGGGAACGGTCATCTTCGACTTCGCGGGCGAACGGACCCACACGGCCACCGACAGCTCCGGTCTCGGGCTGTACGAAACGAGCAACGTCGCACCGGGAGGGCCCAGCTTCGAGTTCACGTTCCCGACCGAGCGCATCTACCCCTTCGTGTGCACGCCACATGCCGGGATGGGCGGCCGCGTGAGCGTTCCGGTGCGGGTGGCTCCGAGGTCCGGGCGCCCCGGCGGTGTCTTCATCCTCGTGTGGGCGGCCTCATCCGCGACCGCCGGCCGGGTCGACGACGTGCAGATCCGACGGCCCGGCCAGACATGGACTCGTGGCGGGGAGGGGTGCGGGGCCGTACCGGCGCGTTCATCGCCAACGCGGGCGATGGCGTGTACCGCTTCCGCGCCCGCATGCGTGACCCCGAGCTCGGTGCGTCCTCGCGGTGGTCACCCCCCACCCCGCATCCGGGTGCGGTAGCGTCGGTGCACCGCGATCCGGGACTCGGAGGGAGACACGTGGCGGGGTTCAAGGTCGGAGCCCAGTTCCACCCGCAGCTCACGACGATCGACACGCTCCGTCGGGGGTGGCGAGAGGCCGACGCGATGGGCGTCGACTCGATCTGGACGTGGGACCACTTCTTCCCGTTGTACGACGGACCCGACGGGCCGCACTTCGAGGGGTGGACGCTCCTCGCCGCGATGGCGTGCGATACCGAACGGGCCGAGTTCGGCATGATGGTCACCTGCAACTCCTATCGCAACCCCGACCTGCTGGCCGACATGGCGCGCACGGTCGACCATCTGAGCGGCGGCCGGCTGATCCTCGGGATCGGCGCGGGGTGGTTCCGACGCGACTACGAGGAGTACGGGTATACGTTCGGCACGGCTCCCGATCGATTGCGGGCGCTGGCGGCCGCCCTGCCGCGCATCGAGGCCCGGCTCGCACGCCTCGACCCGCCCCCGATGCGCTCGCCGTTGCCCGTGCTGATCGGAGGGGGTGGCGAGCAGGTCACGCTGCGCCTGGTCGCCGAGCACGCGTCGATGTGGAACAGCTTCGGACCCCCCGAGACCTACGCGCGCAAGAGCGCCGTGCTCGACCGGTGGTGCGAGCGCATCGGTCGTGACCCCGCGGAGATCGAGCGGACGATCCTGATCGAGGGCGACGAGGTGGACCGCGCCGAGGAGTGCGTCGAGGCGGGCGCACAGCATCTGATCGTGGAGCTCGGCACGACGGGCGAGGACCCGTTCGACCTCGCTCCGGTGCAACGCTTGCTGGAACGCCGCCACGAGCCGTCGGGCCGTTCGCCCTAGGCGGCGCGGCACCCGCGCCGGCGACCTTCGCCCCAGCGATGTCGGTCGGTCGCCGGTAGCGACGGGAAGGTGCTGTAGCACATCCTGGGGACATGCAGCGACGTACGAGACGGTCGATCGCCGGGATAGGGGTCCCGAGCCGCTCGACCCGTACCGGCTCCGCGCTGGTCCCCCTCGGGCGCGACGACGTTCGACCGGTCGCACCAACCGGCACGGTGCGCTCCATGACCGGCCGCGGATCGTCGAGCACGAGCTCGCGGAGCCGGATCGCGTACCGCGGCGCGAGGAAGCTGCACGCGTCGGCGGTCTGAAGACGTCCGTTCCCCCCGGACGGCGTCGGGGCCGGGTCCATCCGGACCCGGCCCCGTCCATCTCCTCCGCGCGATCGTTCAGGCGGTCGTCGTGTCGAAGAACGCGGTCCAGTCCGCGCTCGCGCCGTCGTCGGCGCCGACGATGAACTGCTCGACCATCTCGCGGGCCATCTCGTCGGTGAACTGCACCGGGGGGCTCTTCATGAAGTAGGCGCTGGGTCCGATGATCGGGCCGGCGATGCCCCGGTCCTTCGCGAGCTTCGCGCAACGCACCGCGTCGATGATGACCCCGGCCGAGTTCGGAGAATCCCACACCTCGAGCTTCATCTCGATCGTGAGCGGCACGTCGCCGAAGTTGCGACCCTCCAGCCGGATCATCGCCCACTTGCGGTCCTCGAGCCACGGCACGTGGTCGCTCGGACCGATGTGGATCTCCTCGGCGCCGAGCGGCACGTCGAGCTGCGACTGCACCGACTGCGTCTTCGAGATCTTCTTCGAGATCAGCCGTTCGCGCTCGAGCATGTTCTTGAAGTCCATGTTGCCGCCGAAGTTCAGCTGATACGTGCGGTCGAGCTCGACGCCGCGATCCTCGAACAGCTTGGCGAGTACGCGGTGGGTGATCGTGGCCCCGACCTGGCTCTTGATGTCGTCGCCGACGATCGGAAGACCGGCGTCGACGAACTTCTTGGCCCAGACGGGGTCGGACGCGATGAACACGGGCAGGGCGTTGACGAATGCGACGCCGGCGTCGATCGCGCACTGAGCGTAGAACCGGTCGGCCTGTTCCGAACCGACGGGCAGGTAGCTGACGAGCACGTCCACGCGCGCCTCGCGCAGCACGTGCACCACGTCGACCTCAGGCTCGTCGGATTCCGCGATCTGCTCCCGGTAGTAGGTGCCGAGCCCGTCCAGCGTCGGGCCGCGGGAGACGCTGACGCCGAGGGGCGACACGTCGCTGAATCGGATCGTGTTGTTCGGCTCGGTGAAGATCGCGTCGGCGACGTCCTTGCCGACCTTGTTCGCATCGACGTCGAAGGCCGCCGCGACCTCGACGTCACGGACGTGGTACCCCCCGAGGTCCACGTGCATCAGGCCGGGCACGCCGTCGCTCGGGTCCGCGTCTCGGTAGTAGGTCAGCCCTTGTACCAACGATGAGGCGCAGTTGCCCACGCCGACGATGGCGATCCGTACGGTGTTCATGAGGTGTGCTCCTTCCTGCTGAGGACCGCCGTGCGGTGGGTTCTCGCGCCCCCTCGTTCGAGGCCTCGTCGTTCGGTCTTGGCTCGCTCGTTGGTGATGAGGCCGTCGAGCCACTCGATGTCGGACTCGGTGGCGGTACGGCCGTGCTCCATCACGGCGAGCGCGTAGTCGTCGGCCGCCTCGCGTTCCGACCGGAGTGAGTCGTCGATCGCATCGAGGCGATCGGCCAGGAACCCCCGGCGACGTTCGAGCAGCCGGATCCTCGTCTCGGGCGGGAGGTACCGGAAGAACGCGAGACGCACGCGGAAGCGCGCGTCTTCGCTCGACGTGTCGGCCGGCGTCTCCTGCAGCAGCTCGAGGAACGCAACCTCGCCCTGCTCGGTGATGCCGTACACGGTCTTGCGTCGGCCCCCGGATGGACCGTCGGATACCCTCGCCACGAGCCCCTCGCGCTCGAGCCTGCGCAGTGTGGGATAGAGCG
Organism: Actinomycetota bacterium; assembly: GCA_035711865.1. GTDB lineage: Bacteria > Actinomycetota > UBA4738 > UBA4738 > HRBIN12 > JAOUEA01. The sequence continues at coordinate 20,979 of DASTBT010000096.1, read as the reverse complement.
AGCCGTACGAAACGCGCCAGAATCCACCCAGCGAACCGCCGAGCTCTCTGGAGAGCTGGTAGCCGTGCATAGGCTGCTGCTTCAGCAGGCCCAGGATCGCGAGCTCGAGCATGTCGTGAGCGGTCCCCCCTCGGTCGGTGCACTCGATGTATCGACCGCATATATCGGTCCGATATATGTACAGCGACTCGAGCGTCCGCGTCAAGTCCGCCGAAACCGTTCGCGGGAGGTGTTCGATTCGGCCCCGCCCCCGGGTGAAGATGACCCGAGAGACGAACGGAGGGCTCCCCTGCTGCAAACGCTGCGGATCCCCGAGGAGGTGGCGGAGCAGCTGCGCATGCTCACCACCGTGACCGGGGTTCCTGAACAGGAACATCTGCGCCGCGCGATGCGGGGCTACCTCGAAACGGCCGGGCGCCACGCCGAGGTGACGGCGCTCACGGGCCGCGCACGCGAACGTCTCCGCGCGGTGCTCGACGAATTGGGGGACCTGTAGAAGCGCCGCGACCCCTCACCGTCGACGATGTGATGGCGATCGCTCGCCCCGAGCTGGGCGACGACCCCGTGGTCGACATGGGCCGGCTCGCCGAGGCGGTCGCGGAACCCATGCGGATCTCCGACGGGAGGGAGGCCTACCCGAGCATCGTGCCGAAGGCCGCCGCCCTGATGCTGTCGATCCTCTGGTTGCGCCCGTTCAGCGGCGCCAATGCGAGGATCGCGTTGCTCGCGGGCACGGTCTTCCTCAACCGCAACGGCCTCGATCTGCAGGGCGAGAACGACGAGCTGACAGCCCTCGTCGCGGTCGCCGCGACCGGGGAGCTCACGGTGCTGCAGACGGCGGCCGCCCTGGAGCGGTTCGTCGTGCGGTTGGCACCCCGATTCGCCGAGTAGGTGGGGTACGAACGGCGTCAGGCCCTGCCGCGGCGCCAGCGGACGACGTAACCGGGCATCTCGACGCCGTCGCGCAGCAGCGGATCGGGGATCGGCTCTCCCGGCTCGGTCCGAAGCGGCAGGACGCCCGCCCACACGTCGAGGGCGAGGTCCTCGTCGGGTTCTTCGGGGAATCCTTCGCTCACCTTGGCGCTGCACTCATCGAGCGGCACCTTCACGAAGGTGGTCTGTCGGAGCTCGTCGGCGCTGGGCGTGCGGGCGTCGGCGCTTCGACCCGGGGCGATGTGATCCGTGATCGCGTCGAAGACGCGGACGAGCTCGGCCCGGTCGGTGACCTCCTCGGCCCGGCCGTAGACGATCACCGTGCGGTAGTTCATCGAGTGCTCGAACATCGACCGCGCGAACCGGATGCCGTCGACGAGCGTCACGGCGATCGCGACCGGGATGCCCTGCTTGATCGCACGCAACGTGGTCGACGCCGCCGAACCGTGCACGTAGAGCGTGTCGTCGATGCGTGCGTGGATCGTGGGGATCAGGCGGGGCTCGCCGTCGTCGCCCACCCACGCGAGATGACAGTAGAGCGCCTCGTCGAGGATCGCCTCGACCGTCGCCCGCTCGTACACCCCGAGCTCGGGTAGCCTGCGGACCCTCGTGCGGCGAGTGGGCGCCGTGCCGCTCATGGACGCGGGAGCTCCTCGCCCGAGGAAGGGATGTACGCAGGCATCTCGATGCCGGCCCGCAGATCGGGCGCCGGCTGCGCGGATCCGGCCACGAGGCGCAGGGGGAGGGTTCCGGCCCAGGCGTCGAGCTCGAGGTCGTGCTCATCGTCGATCGGCGGACCGACGCGCACCTTCGCGCTGGCTTCGGCGATCGGCATCGCGAGGATCAAGGTCTGTCGCCAGTCGTCCTCGTCGGGTTCGGCGGCGTCGTCTTCGCGACCCGGCAGCACGTGCCGCGTGATCGCCCTGGCGGCCGCGAGCAGCTCGTCTCGGTCGGTCACCTCGCTCGCGGTTCCGAACACGACGGCGCTCCGATAGTTCATCGAATGCGCGGGCGAGGTGCGGGCGAGCACGAGCTCGTCGACCACGGTGGCGACGACGCACACCTCCGCGCCGGCAGCGACCGCCTTCCACGCCCGGGCGGCACGGGAGCCGTGCAGGTAGAGGGTGTCGTCGATGCGCGCCTGGATCGTCGGCAGTGCGCGAACCCGGCCGTCGCCGTCGACCCAGGACGCCGTGCAGAGCAGGGCCTCGTCGAGGACCTCGCGCACGGTTCCGAGGTCGTAGTCGGCTCGCTCCGGGTGCCGGCGCACCCTGGTGCGTTCGGTCGGCGGCTGGGACATGGCGGAGATGCTACCCGTGCGACCCCGGCGCGTGACTTCGGCCGTTCCCAGGCTCCCCGCCCCGGTGTTATCGTGCTCCTGCCCGAGGTCGAACTCGGGTGGCACGGTGCTCAGCGAAGTCCGGTGCGATCCCGGCGCTGTCGCGCAGCTGTGATGTCCCTTCGTGGGGACGAGCCAGGTCGCCTGACCCGTGCCGGCGGAATCGTTCTCGCGATGAGGAGCGGTCCGTTCGGCGCCCGCGCCGAGCGTCATTCCTCATCCTCCGGAGGGGAGGATGTGCCATGAGGAAGGTCCTCGCTTCCTCGTTCGTTGCAGGGGTCTTGGCGATCGTGCTGGCCGCGTGCGGGTCGACCGATCAGGGCGTCGACGACGGCGCCGACGCGGGGGCGAGGGGCGCCGGCGCGTTCCCGATCACGATCGACACATCCGACGGTCGCGTGACCATCGACCGGCGGCCGACGAGGATCGTGTCGCTCTCGTCCACCGCGACCGAGATGCTCTTCGAGGTCGGCGCCGGCGATCAGGTCATCGCCGTCGACGATCAGTCGGACTACCCGCAAGGGGCGCCGACGACCGATCTCTCCGGATACGAGCCGAACGTGGAAGCGATCCTGTCCTACGCGCCGGATCTCGTGGTCGTGGCGGCCGACGCCGGTGGCATGGTGAAGGGGCTCCGACGGCTCGATGTGCCGGTGCTCGTTCAGCCGGCGGCGGCCGGTCTCGACCAGACATACGAGCAGATGCGACAGATCGGTGACGTGACGGGGCACCGCACCGAGGCCGATGAAGTCGTCGACCGGATGCGGGCGGACGTCGAGGAGATCCTCGCATCGGCACCCGACGGCGGGGAAGTGACCGTCTATCACGAGCTGGACGACACGTACTACAGCGTCACCTCGGACACCTTCATCGGCCAGGTGTATTCGATGCTCGGTATCGAGAACATCGCCGACCAGGCGAGCGGGGCGGGGTCGGGGTACCCGCAGCTGTCCTCCGAGTACATCGTGGACCGCGACCCGAGCCTGATCGTGCTCGCCGACGGCGAGTGCTGCGGCCAGTCGCCCGCCACGGTGGCTGCGCGCCCGGGCTGGGGGGGCCTGAGCGCCGTGAAGGACGGTTCGATCGTGGCGATCGACGACGATGTCGCCTCCCGCTGGGGGCCTCGGGTCGTCGAGTTCATGCGCTCGGTCGTCCGCGCGCTCCGGGGAACCTCGTCGTGACACCGGTTGCCCTCGGGTCGAACCCTCGGCGACGCTTGACGGTGATCGTTGTGGCCATGGCCATCGTGACGCTCGCGTCGCTCGCCGGTCTCTTGGTGGGACCCGTGTCCCTCGATGCCTCGGGGGTCGTGCACGAGCTCTTCGGCTGGCTGCCGTTCGTGGGCGGAGAGGGACTCGACGACCGGCAGGCCACGATCCTGTGGCAGCTCCGAGCGCCTCGGGTGGCGCTGGCCTGCGTCGTCGGGGCGTGTCTGTCGGTTTCGGGGGCCGCCTATCAGGGGGCGTTCCGCAATCCGTTGGCCGACCCCTACCTCCTCGGGGCCGCTGCCGGCGCCGGGCTCGGAGCGACGATCGCTCTGGTGGCCGGCGCCGGAGGCTCGCTGGTCGCCGGCACGCCGATGCTGCCGATCGCGTCGTTCGTGGGAGCGCTCGCGGGGGTAGGGATCGCATACGGGGTCGGAGGGGCGATGGGCGGACGCTCGACGACCACCGGGCTGGTGCTCGCGGGCGTGGCGGTCGCCTCCTTCCTCACGGCCGTGCAGACGTTCGTGCAGCAACAGAACTCGCAGACGCTGCGCGAGGTCTACACGTGGATCCTCGGCCGGCTGGCCACGGCGGGGTGGCACGACGTCGTGCTGATCCTCCCCTACGCGGCGCTGAGCGTCGCGGTCCTCCTCCTGCACGGGCGGGTCCTCGACGTGATGGGGTTGGGCGATGACGAGGCGGGAGGTCTGGGGCTTCGGCCGTCGAGGGTGCGGCTCGCCGTGATCGTCGCCGCGTCGCTCGCGACCGCGGCCGCGGTTGCGGTGGCCGGGCTGATCGGGTTCGTCGGCATCGTGGTGCCGCACGCGGTGCGCCTGGTCGTCGGTGCGTCGAACCGGTGGATCGTGCCGCTGTCGGCGCTCTGCGGAGCCGCGTTCCTCGTGCTCGCCGATCTCGCGGCGCGCACCGTCGTCTCGCCGGGCGAGCTTCCGATCGGGGTCGTCACGGCGGTGATCGGAGCGCCGTTCTTCGCCGTGTTGCTGCGCCGTGCCGGGGGGATCACGTGAACCTGCAGCTCCGCGACGTTCGGGTGCAGCTCGCGGGACGCGACGTCGTCCGGGGGGTGACCTGCGCGCTGCCGGCGGCAGGCTGGCTGGGCGTGTTGGGGCCGAACGGGGCGGGCAAGTCCACGCTGCTGCGGGCCATCATCGGTCTGATCCCGCATCGTGGGCAGGTGCTGATGGATGGTCGGGACGCGATCGGCATACGCCGGCGTGAACTCGCTCGGCACATCGCCATGGTCGTTCAGAAGCCGACCGTGCCCGACGGGACGACGGTCGTCGAGTACGTGGGGCTCGGACGCACCCCGCACATCTCGTACTTCGGATCGATGGGCAGGCGCGACCGCGAGGTCGTGGCGGAGGTGCTCGACAGCCTCGGGCTGGCGAGCGTCGCCGCCCGGCCGATGCACACCCTCTCGGGGGGGGAGGTCCAGCGTGTGTTCGTGGCGCGGGCCCTGGCACAGGAACCATCCCTGCTGGTGCTCGACGAACCGACGACCTCGCTCGACGTCGGCCGGCAGCAGGAGGTGCTCGAGCTGATCGAGACGCTGCGGCGAGAGCGCGGCGTCACGGTCGTGTCGGCGCTGCACGACCTCTCACTCGCAGGCCAATTCGCGGATCGTCTCCTCCTGCTCCACGAGGGGAACCAAGTGGCTGAGGGGGTTCCCGGCTCGGTGCTCACCGAACGCACCGTGCACGAGTTCTTCGGTGCATCGGTGCGACTCGTCCACGTCGACGGCTCCGGGCACCTGGTCGTTCCGGTGCGTCGACACCTCCCCGTCGAACAGGTCGAGGGATCGTGACGGTCGAGCCGCCGACCTCCGCTCCCGACACGGCCGCCCGCGAGCATGCCCGCTCGATCGTGCTCGTGCATACGGGCGACGGCAAGGGCAAGAGCACTGCGGCGATGGGCGTGGTGCTCCGGGCGCTCGCCCGCGGCTGGCGGGTGCTCGTGGTGCAGTTCGTGAAGTCGGGTGCGTGGCGGTCGGGGGAGCAGGAGACCCTCGAGGGACTCGGGGCGGAATGGCGGGTCGTCGGCGACGGCTTCAGTTGGGACTCCGAGGACCTGGAGGCGAGCGCCGCCCTTGCTCGCGAGGCGTGGCGACCGGCGTCCGCGGCGCTCGCCGAGGGGACACATGAGCTGGTGGTGCTCGACGAGGTCACGCACCCGCTGCAGTGGGGCTGGCTCGACACCGACGAGGTGATCGGGCAGATCCGGGGCCGTGACGATCGTGTCAGCGTGGTGGTCACGGGCCGCAACGCCCCTGCGTCCCTCGTGGAGGTCGCCGACACGGTCACCGAGATGCGAAACGTGAAGCACGCCTTCGAGGCCGGCATCCTGGCGAAACGGGGTATCGACTACTGATGGCGCTCACGCTGCTCACGGGGCCGGTGTCGAGCGGGAAGTCTCGCCTCGCCGCGGGCCTCGCCGCCCGATGGGGTGGTCCCGTCGAGGTGGTCGTCACCGCGGAGGCCGGCGACGCGGAGATGCGCGAACGCATCGAGCGGCACCGCGCCGAGCGCCCCGAGGGGTGGCTCGTGCACGAGGAGCCGCTCGACCTCGGTGGTGCGATCGCCGCGGTCGCAGCTGATGCGTTCGCGATCGTCGACTGCCTCACCCTGTGGACGTCGAACCGGATCGGTGCCGGCGACGACGGTGCGATCGTCGCCGGCCTGGCGCGCGAGGGCGCCCAGCTCGCCGCCTCGCGCGACGCACCGACGGTCGTGGTCACGAACGAGGTCGGCTGGGGGATCGTGCCCGTGAACGACCTGGCGCGGGTCTACCGCGACGTGCTCGGCCGTGTGAATGTCGAGTTCGCGGCCCGGGCCGAGCGCGCTTGGCTCGTGGTCGCCGGTCGCGCGTTGCCGCTCCCCGCGATCGACACCGCGGAGCTGTTGGGATGAACGCGCTCGCCGAGATGCTCGTCGACCTCCCCGAGCCCGACACAGCCTCGCGGCTCGCGGTCGAGCGACGGGCGGCCTCGGTCCTTCGACCGGGCGGAGCGCTGGCTCGGCTCGACGAGCTCGCGGCCTGGCTCGCGGGTTGGCAACGCACGACCCGGCCGTCGGTCGACCGTCCCGCGACGATCGTGTTCGCGGCCGACCACGGTGTCGCCTCGGTCGGCGTGAGCGCCTACCCGGCCGAGGTGACGAAGGCGATGCTCGCCGCACTCGAGGCTGGTGCGGCGACCGCCACGGCGATGTCGCGCGAGTTGGGCGCGCGCTTCCTCGCCATCGACGTCGGGGTCGGCGTTCCGACCGGGGACATCCGGGTCGAGGCGGCCTTGTCGCATGCCCGGTTCGAAGCGTGTGTCACCTCCGGCCGATCGGCCGTCGAAGCTGCGGAGAACGACGGCGCCGATCTGCTCGTCTTCGGCGAGATGGGCATCGGGAACACGACTGCGTCCGCCGCGGTGTGCACTTCGCTGTTCGGCGGTGATGCGTCCCGATGGACGGGACGAGGGACGGGCGTCGATGACGAAGGGTTTGGGCGGAAGATCGCGGCCGTGCGGGCCGCGCAGAGCCGGACCCACGCCCTTCCACCGCTCGAGGTGCTGCGTGAGGTGGGTGGCGCGGAGCTCGTCGCGATCGCGGCCGCCGTCGTCGAGGCGCGGCGGCGGTCGATCCCGGTGATACTCGACGGCTTCGTCGTCGGGGCAGCGGTAGCACCGCTGCATCTCGCTCGCCATGGATCGCTCGATCACTGTGTCGCGGGACATCGATCGGCCGAAGCGGGTCACGCCGAGCTGCTCGGGATGCTCGGGCAGGAACCGCTCGTCGACCTCGGGCTTCGGCTGGGCGAGGGGACCGGCGCCCTCGTGGTCCTGCCGATCCTGAGGTTGGCCGCGGCGGCCGTCACCGACGTGTCGACGTTCGAGGAGTGGGGGCTCGCGTGACGACCCACCGTGATGCGGGCGTGGGGGACCGGGGACCGGCGAGCTGGGTCCGGCTGGTCGGCGCGGCCGTGCAGCTCCTCACGCGTATCCCCGTCCGTGTCCGCTTCGAGCCCGGCGACCTGCGTCGGGCGGCGGGGGCCTTCCCCGCCGTCGGTGTGGCGGTGGCCGCGATCGGCCTCGTCGTGCGCTGGGCGTTCGAGCCATGGCTCGGAGCGCCGCTCGCCACGGTGTCGGCCCTGACCGCGATGGTGGTGACGACCGGTGCCTTCCACGAGGACGGCTTCGCCGATGCCGTCGACGGGTTGTGGGGAGGTCGGACGCCCGAGGAGCGGCTCCGCATCATGCACGACAGCCGTCTGGGCACGTATGGAACCGTGGCCCTGATCGGGCTGCTCGCCGCCAAGTTCCTCGCCCTGGCGCCCATGCCGCTGTCGGCGTTCGCCGCGACGCTCGTGCCTGCCATGGTGCTCGGCCGCTACTCGTCGCTGGTGATGCTTCGAGTCCTGCCCCTTGCGACGGATGGCCTGGCCACGCTCGTCGGACCACCGACACGGATGGCGTGGGTGGTTGCCACGGTTACCGCCCTCGCGTCGTTGGTCGGCTTCGGACCATGGGCGTGGTTGCCGGTCGCCGTCGTCGCCCTAGCGTGCCTGCTCGCGACGCAGATCGTTCGCCGGAAGGTCGGCGGCATCAACGGCGATCAACTCGGCGCCGCGAACCAGCTCGTCGAGATGTCGGTGCTGCTGGCGGGCGTCGTCGCGTTCGTGACCCACTGACGGACAGTTCCGGCCCGACGGTCAGCCGAGCCTCGGCGGTTCCTCGCCCCCTGCTTCCTGCTGCAGGAAACGCTCGATCTCGGAAGCGAGCTCGTCGCTCGTCGGCAGCTGGTCCTGCCCGGCGATCGCCTCGAGACGTTCCAGATACTCCCGCGCGTCGTCGTCGCTGCCGACCGCGGCGTCGAGCCGTTGGCGCTGGTCGAGCGCATCCTGAGGCAGGTCGCCGAGCGCGAAATCCACGCCGACGTGTCGGCCAAGCTGCTCGAGCAGGGCGATCGTGCCGGCCGCGTAGGCACCGCCGACGTAGTGCGGCACCTGCGCGTAGAAACCCACCGTCGGGATGCCCGCTCCCGCCACGGCGGACTCGATCACCGACAGCGCGGCGGCCGGAACCCGCAAGAGCCCCTGCGGCCCCTGCTCCACGTCGTCGAGGAGCAGGCCTTCGGACGAGGCCGTGCCGAACACGTGCACGGCTCGCGTGTGTGGCACCGCCGCGGGCACCGCGCCCAGACTCATCCACTGCACCACGCCCAACCTGACGGCCGTCTCCATCACCTGTTCCGCGAGCTCCCGCCACCGGAAATCGGGCTCGGGTCCGTGGAGCACCAACAGGTCACGTTCGGACTCGGCCCTTCGTGCGATCGAGATCTGCGGCCACTCCAGATGGGTCAGGGTGCCGTCGACCACGTCGAGCACGGGACGCCGCGACCGGTAGTCGAACAGGGCGTCTCCGTCGGCCGTCGCGAACGTCTCCCCGTCGTCGGCGAGGCGACCGGCCGCGCCGGACGCCGCACCGCCGGCGTCGATCCATCCGTCGAACGCACCGATCAATACGGGCGCCCTGAGGGTGGGCAGGTCGTCGCGCACGCGGAACAGGGACATGGCGCCAGGATAGACCGTGCTCGACGGAGCGCGGTCGCGAGGCACACGTCTTCCCGGACCGCCTCGCTCGTTCGCTAGCCGGACCTGCGCAGCCGATCGATCTCGCGCTGGATCCTCTCCTCGGTCGGCTCGCCGTCGCGATAGGTGTCCCAGGCGTGGAACGCGAGACCGATGCCCCACCCGAGTATCGAGAAGATCGGCCAGAAGAAGTTGTCGGGCCCGGAGATCGCCCAGATCACCACCAGGAACGCGTTCACCAACACGTAGGCCAGCACGTGGGTACGGAACTCGTCCTTCTTCTTGATCCGTTCCACCGCGCGCTCACGCAGGGAACGCTCGCCCGGGTCCGACGGACTGCCTTCGGTCATCGTCATCCACCTCCACGACCATCGTGTCGGTGATGCCCAGGCCGTGTCCACCCGCATCGTCCCCCGTTGTTCCGGTGCCCGTTGCCCTGCCCCTGCACGTTCAGCCCCAGAACATCCGGTCGGGGTCGGCTGGCTCCCACAGCACGACGACGTTGCCCTCTTCGAGTCCGAAGGCCCGGACGACGGCATCGCCGACGGCCCTCAGGAGGCCCGAGACCTCCTGAGGTTCGCGGTTCGCGAGCACTCGCACGATCGCGGGGTGTGTCTCGCCGGGCTGGGATCTCGGTGCGTCACGCCCTTCGGCGTAGCTCCCGGGAGCGATCGGACGGTGGATGGCCCAGGTACCCCGAGGCTCTTCCCCGAGGAAGCCGGCGACCTCGGTGGCGACCTCCCCCAGCGCGCTCGACAGGTCGATGTCGTCCGATGTCGGCAACGTCGAGATCTCGATCACCGGCATCTCATACCTTCTGCTCGCCGGCGATCGTCCTCAGCGTCGCCATGGCGTTCATCGCCGGCGGGAAGCCGGCGATCGTGGCCGTCTGCATGATCACCTCCCCGAGCTCATCGGCTGTGAGGCCCGCCTTCAACGACGCCCGCAGGTGTTGGGGGATCTGCGCCGACCGACCGAGCGCGACGAGCGCGGCCACGGCCGCCAGCTCCCGGTCCCGGATGGATAGCCCCGGCCTCGTGAAGACGTCGCCGTAGACCGTCTCCACGATCAGACGCCCCAGCTCGCCCAGTCCCAGGACCGCGGCCAGAGCCCTCTCGTCGTGCACCTCGAGGAACCGTTCCCGGCCCCGTTCGTATCGCTCGTCGCTCATCGATCCCCCTGTGGCGTGACGGGCACCAACCGTATCGCTCGGATGGTTCCGACCGGCTAGGGTTGCCTCCCATGCGCAACCTGCGGGCATCCGAGTACCCGAGCGGCGGCGGATTCGACGACGCGTACATCGGCGTGCCTCCCTGGGACATCGGGCGACCCCAGCGGGAGGTGGTCACGCTCGCGCAGGCGGGGTCCTTCCGCTCCCCCGTGATCGACGTCGGCTGCGGGACCGGCGAGAACGCGCTCGCGCTCGCCGAGCGCGAGCTCGAGGTCCTCGGCATCGACGCATCGCCCCGGGCGATCGGCAAGGCGATGGACAAGGCCAGGGAACGGGGCCTGCCGGGTGCGGGATTCCTCGTCGCCGATGCCTTCGGCGTCGGCGGGTTGGGACGACGCTTCGCCTCGGCGTTGGACTGCGGTCTGTTCCACGTGCTCGACGACCACGAGCGCCCCGTCTACGCCGAGAGCCTGCGGGAGGCGCTCGAGCCCGACGGGGTGCTCCACCTGCTCTGCTTCAGCGATGACGAGCCGACCGGCTGGGGGCCACGCCGGGTGACCGAGGCAGAGCTGAGGGCCACGTTCTCCCACGGCTGGCGTGTCATCGAGATCGTGCCGGCGGTGTTCGAGACGAACCTCGAGCAGGGCCACGCGCGCGCGTGGAGAGCGACGCTGCTCGGCATATGAGCACGGCGGACACGCGACAGCCCGCGATCGAGGTCGTCGGCCTCACGAAGCGGTTCGGCGAGATCACCGCGGTCGACGCACTCTCGTTCACCGTCGAGCGCGGGCAGATCACGGGGTTCCTCGGCCCCAACGGCGCCGGGAAGACCACCACGATGCGCGTGCTGCTCGGGCTGGCGAAGCCGACCGAGGGCGACGCGCTCGTGCTGGGCAGGCGGTACGCGTCGCTCGACCGGCCCGCGGCTCGGGTCGGCGCGCTGCTCGAGAGCACCGGCTTCCACCCGGGGCGCGCCGGACGCGCGCACCTGCGCATCGCGGCGAGGTCGGGGCGTATCGATCTCGCGCGGGTCGATGCCGTGCTCGACCAGGTGGCGATGCGCGAGTACGCGGACCGCCGAGCGGGCGGTTACTCGAGCGGCATGCGCCAGCGGCTCGGCCTGGCCACCGCCCTGTTGGGCGATCCCGAGGTGCTCGTGCTCGACGAGCCGGGCAACGGGCTCGATCCGGCCGGGGTGGCATGGCTGCGCGGCTTCCTGCGGGCGTTCGCGGACGCCGGGCGCACGGTGCTCGTCTCGAGCCACCTATTGGCCGAGATGGCGCAGACGGTCGACCGGCTCGTCGTGATCGACCATGGCCGCCTGATCCGGGAAGGGCCGGTCGAATCCATCACGTCGACGATCGCCCACGACGTGGTCGTGCGCTCGCCCGACGCCCCCAGGCTGCGACAGGCCTTGGAGGAAGTGGGGGCCTCGACCAGCGACGGCGACGACCCCTCGGCGTTCTCGGTCACGGGTGTCGCCATCGAGCGGGTAGGGGAGGTCGCGTCGGCCGAGGGGGCCGTGCTGCACGAGTTGCGCGGCCGGGCGGCTTCGTTGGAGCAGGCGTTCCTCGAGCTCACCGGCGGCGAGCCGGAGGCAGATGGACCGCCGCCGATCCCCCCGCCTCCGCAGGACGTCGCGTGATACGACTGATCGCCGTCGAGGTCGCCAAGGTCCGCACGACCAGGTTCTGGATCGGGCTCTTGCTCGGCGGGGTGGGTCTCGTGACGCTCGGCGTCGTCGCGACCCTCGCGATCGCCGGGTCGCCCGAGGGCCTCGAGTCGGGCATCACTCCGATCGAGACCCTCGAGGACGTGCGGGACTTCATCGCGACCGGGTCGATCGTCGGCGTCTTCGCACTCGTGCTCGGGGCGACGACGATGACGACAGAACATCGCCATCGCACGCTGTCGGGAACGTTCCTCGCGACACCGACCCGGATCCCCGTCGTCGTCGCGAAGGTCATCGGTGCGGGTCTTGCCGGCTTCGCGTTCGGGCTGATCGGGGGGCTGATCCCCCTCGTCGCGGTCACGACCACGTTCGCCCTGAAGGGCGACGCCGTGCCGATCGGATGGTCGGTCGTGGTCGCGATGGCGGCGGTCGGGGCGGGCTCGGCCTTCTCGGCCGCCATGGGCGCCGCGGCCGGTGCCGCGCTGCGCAGCCAGCTGATCGCGATCCTCGGTGTCCTCGGGTGGGCGCTCGTCGTCGAGTCGGTGGTCGGTGCGATCCTTCCCGGCGCGGTCAGGTGGCTCCCGTTCTCGGGGCTCACGGCGGCTCTCTCGCAGACGGGGACGGTCGAGCTCTTCTCGCCGCTCGTCTCGGGACTGCTGATGGCGCTGTACCTGGCGATCGCCCTCGCGGCCGGCATCGCCGTCACGATGACCCGCGACGTGGAGTGACGCCGGTTGGACGCGCCGCTCGCCGGTCCGAGATGATGCACGCGTGAGCGGCGAGCGCCTTGCGTTCGGCGAGCTCGTGCGGCGTGCCGGAGCCGATCTCGCGCTCGCGGAGCGACTCCGGTCGGACGGGGTGATCGGTGACCCCGGCACCGACGACGAGTCGGTCGACGCCCGGTACTCGACCGGAGACGTTCGGCGCCTGCAGCTGATCGAGGCGTGCGTCGCCGCGGGTATGCGCCTCGACGACATCGTCGGGGCCCACCGCCGCGGCGCCTTGACGTTCTCGCCCCTCGACCTTCCCTACTACTCGCGCTGGGGCGAGCGATCGGGCACGACGTTCGCGGCGGAGGCGGACCGGTGGGAGATCCCGATCGAGCTCCTCGGGCGGATCCACGACGCGCTCGGGTTCGCTCCCGCGGCGCCGACCGATGCTCCTCGGACCGACGAGCTCGAGATGATGCCGGTGATCTCGACGGCGCTCGAGGCAGGCTTCGACCCCGAGGCGCTCGTCGGCATGATGCGTGTGTACGGCGACGCCCTTCGCCGGATCACGCGGACCGAGACCCAGCTGTGGCACGAGTACGTGGACGTGCCGGCCCAGCGCGACGGCAGGACCCAGCGCGAGGTGATCGAGGGCGGTGACGCGTTCGGCCAGGCGATCGTGCCGCTGGTCGACGCGAACCTGCTCTCGCTCTATCGGAGGCTGCAGGAGATGGCCTGGATGGGAGATCTCGTGGAGCACGTCGAGCTCGCGATCGAGGAAGCGGGGCTGGCCCATCGTCTCGAGCGTCCGCCGGCGATCGGGTTCGTCGATCTCTCGGGCTACTCGCGCCTCACCGAGGAACATGGCGACGAGCGTGCCGCCGAGCTCGCCACCGCGCACGCCACGCTCGTGCGGCGGATCGCCCGTGGGTACGGCGGGATGGCGGTGAAGTTCCTCGGCGACGGTGTGCTGTTCCTGTTCAAAGGGGCGTCGGAAGGTGTGGCGGCCGCGCTCGAGGCCGTCGGTGCGGTCGAGCCGGCCGGCCTGCCACCCGCCCACGTGGGCATGCATGCCGGACCGGTGGTGATGCGCGACGGCGACGTGTTCGGTCGCACGGTGAACCTGGCCTCCCGCCTGTCCGGCGTCGCGGGACCCGGCGAGGTGATCGTGACGCGTGAGGTCGTCGATGCCGCAGGCGACGCCCCGGCCAGCTTCGACCCGCTCGGCGCGGTCGAGCTCAAAGGCGTCGCCGAACCGGTCGAGGTCTTCCTGGCCACTGCCTGACGAGGCCTCAGGCGCTGGGAGCCGAGGCGGAACACGCTGTGCCGACCCGCACGAAGCCCACGCGCCCATAGACCCGTGCGACATCGTCGCCGTCGGCCGACAGGAACACTGTCCCGACACCCCGGCTGAGCGCGTCGGCGACCAAGGCCGCGGTGACGGCGGATCCCAGGCCACGCCGGCGGTACGCGGGCAACGTCGAGACGCCGACGATCTCGCTGACGCCGTCGAGGGGCTGATGCCATCCGACCGCTGCGGCGACGCCCCCGACGCGAGCGGCCACCGCGACGGTCAGCCCGGCCAACATGCGCCCCCTCTGGAACGCGAGCGTCTCGGCGCTCTGCCTCGTGGCCGCTGCGGCCGCGTCGACGGCGTTCGCCGAGCCCACCGCCGTGCCCGGTTCGGCGAAGGCGAGCTCGGCCACTCCGCCGAGCATCGCGAGGTCGTCATCGGCGTCGACGATCGTGACGTGGACGCCGTCGGGCGCCGGGAGGACATCGGCCGTGCCGCCGTTCAGGGCCATCAGTGGGTGGTCGGTCACCACCAGACCCTCCGCCAACGCCGAACCCCGCATCTCCGGCGCGATCTCGTGGATCCACTCGAACCTCTCCGGCTGTGAGAGCGAACGCTGGCGGCGGCGGACCTGCCCGATCTCCTCAGGTGTGAGCCCGCCGTCGCCCGGGGTGGGACGGGCGTAGTAGCGCCAACCGTGCCCTTCATTGAGGAACAGGACGAACGATCCGATCGTCTCCGCTCGGGCGGCGGTCCTGGGAGCGGCGTCGAGGTAGGCGTCGATGCGCCTCAACAGGGCGAGGTCGGCGGGCACGTCGGCGAGCAGGGTACTCCGCCCGAGCCCCGTCGCGAAGGGGTCGTCCTCGTTCCTTCGACCTAGGCCGAAGGTCGCGATCTGGACCATGCGTTCGCCGGGGGCTGTCCCGTTGCCCCGTACCCCGTGTAGCGTAGGACCCCCGGGTCGGGATCCGATCGCAGCGAGTCGGATGCGGTCTCGTCCCGGGGGAAGGAGACTCCCCGACATGACCCGATACCTGTGCGTCCATCCCGGCCACGACCGCAAGGGCCGTGTCCGGGCCGTCGACGTGACGGCCCAGGTCCGCTTGGAGCGGGAGTTCCTTCCCAGGGAGTCCGCCTACCTCGCCTCGACCGACGACGTGATCGCCCGCGTGCTCGCTCTGCGCACCGGCGACCCTGTCGATCGCCTCGCCCAGGTGCGGCGGGTCCTGTCCGGCACCGCCGCCCCCATCGACGCGCCCGTGGTGCTCGCGGCCTCGTCCACCGACCGGGTTCCGGGGCTCTACGAGCTCGACGAGCTCCGGTCGGACCCCGCGATCGCGACGCTGATCGACCGGCGGACGCAGACCGTCGTGCCCGGTGCCGACGACGTGGTGGTGATCACCGATGTCGAGAGCGCTTCGGGCTTCGAGAGGGCGCCGCAGACCGGAGTCGTCCAGCCCGCCGAGACGATGACCGCGACCCAGCTCGAACGAGCGCAACAGGCACGCGTGTTGCCCCAGGGCATCTTCCCGGTGATGGAGCTGTCGGCGCGCATCGCCGATGCCCCGGCCGACGAGCGTGCGATCGTCGAGGCGATCAAGCGAACCAGGACCATGCGGCCCTCGCTCGGTGAACGCACGGGGCCGTGGCGGGTCGTGATCGAATGCCCGACGCCCGTCGGCGACCCATCCCTGAGCCACCGCGTCGTGTTCACGGGAACGGGCGACCACGAGCCCGTCGAGGTGCTCGGGACCCCCGCCGTCGGTTGGGACGTCGCCCTCGAGGACGCCGCGGCGGGCGACCTGGCCCCTCCCGTGCCGAGCCGACGGTCCGAGCGGCGGCTGAAGGCGGTGCTCATCGCGGAGCTGGTGATCGCCGGCCTCGTCGCCGGTGCCGCGTGGGCATCCGGTGCGTTGTCGCTGGCGGTGCGCGAGACTCCCGGGTGGCTCGGCTTCGCCGTCACGCTCGCCGTGGCCGCGGTCGCGATCGGGCTGATCGTGTTGCTCGGCCGCAGCGACGCCCAAGGAAACGCCAACGACACCTTCGTGCTGCGGCGCCACTACGCGAGCCGCACGGAGCTGCTCGCCACATCGACCATCGTCTCGGCCGGCATCTTCGCACTCGCGCTCGCCTCGGCGGTGGTGCCGCCGATCCTCGACGCCGAGCCTCCGTTTCCGGCGCCGCTCATCACGTTCGCCGCCGGGAACCGCGTGGTCACCGCGACCGTGCAGGTGGACGGACACGGCATCGCCACCGACGACGTCGTCGCCGTGGAGGTGCGCCAGTACTCCGCAGAGCAAGCGGAAGGGGTGTTGATCGGGCGCGTGACGGCGACCGGCGACTCCACCGGCCGCGTACGAGTGAGCGAGGCGATGGCGCTCGATCGAGGGGCGCGGTTCATGAGCGTGCTCATCACCGTCGGCGACCGTTCGGCCGAGACGTGTACGCCGGCGGTCTCCGGGGGCGCAGGCTGCTCGGTGGTGTCGGTTCCGCCGTTGGGCGCGGGCATCGTCCGGTTCCAGCCCGCCGCGTCGCTCGAGGAGCTGATCGCAGAGACTGAGACGACCCCGAGCCCGGCGATCTCGCCCTCGGTGGCGCCGAGCGTGACGCCCTCGCCGTCGATCTCCCCGACCGCGACACCCGCGTAGCCCCGGTCGTGGCCCGTCGACCAGGCTCCACCCCGAAGCCGCACGCCGCGCCTCGGGTCGGGATCGGCCTGATGGACGGGTCCGGGTCCCGCTCTCGGGGGACGGCGGGAGTGCTACCGCAGCCTCACGCCAACGGCCCACGGTGACTCCGCCGAGCTCCCGATGTTGTCGGTCCCCCGCGGATGGGAGGGTGGGGCATGCGTCGGGAGCGGGGGGAAACGGTCGTCGACATCACGAGCGACGTCGTCTCGCTCCCCGATGCGCCGCCGCCCGAAGAAGTCGTCGATCACATCCCGCACGGTGTCGATTGGCGGTACGAGCCGGACTGGGACGGCCTTCGGGTCACCGCGCGACTCGGCCCGGGCGTTGCCAGGCTCGTGTCCGGGCGGCGGCGGAACTTCGACCCGTTCTTCCCCGAGGTCGTCCGGTCGTTGTCCGAGCTCGACGTCGGGGAAACGATCGTGGAAGGCTCGCTCATCGTGGTCGACGCGCGCGGGCTGGCGTTCGCGTCGGTCCGGCGCAGGCTGCACCCCTCGTCGGCCCGGGTCGAGTGGCTCGCGAAGTCCTCGCCGGCGACGCTCGCGCTGACCGACGTCGTGATGGATCGGGGCGAGGTTGTGACGCGCAGGGCGCTCGCCGATCGGCGTCGTTCCCTGGAAGGGCTCGCGTCCGAGATCGGAGCGCCGACGGCGCCGGCGAACCTGCGTCGGATCATGCCCGGTGAACCGTTCATCCTGACTCCCCAGACCTTCGATCTGTCGGTCGCGCGAAGCTGGCTGAACGATCGGGACCTCACGGGAAGAGACGGTGTGATCGCGCGGCATGCCGACGGTGATGCGTTCGTGCGGGTCCGTCACGTCCGGTCCGTGGCGTGCGTCGCGACCGGGTACCGCACGTCCGGCTCCGGAGGCCTCGGATCGGTCCGTCTGGGTATGTACGACGGGGGACGCCTGGTCGAAGTCGGTCGCACGACCGCCTTCCGTCGCGCACCCGTGCGGCGAGCGGCCGCTGCGGCGCTGGCCACGGTGTCGCCGGGAGGCGGGATCGCGGACGAGGGTCCGGACTGGGTCGAGGTGCTGCCCGCGCTGGTGTGCGAGGTGCGAATCGACCGGTTGCGAGGGAGCCGGTTCCGGCGTGCGGCGACGTTCGCGCGATGGCTCCCCGATCGAGACCCCGCCACCTGCACGATCGACCAGCTCACCCGCTGAGCAGCCAGCAGATTCGCACCAAGGTGCGGTCGAGTGGTCGGTCAGTCCATCACGGGCAGCTCGACGGCGAACCGCGCGCCGGCTCCTTGCATCGTCTCGGCGCTGATCCGTCCTCCGAGCGCCTCGACGATGCGCCTAGCCAGCGCGAGTCCGAGGCCGGCCCCAGGACCGGAGCGAGCTGGGTCACCCCGGAAGAACGGGTCGAAGACCCGCGAGATGTCATCGGGAGGGATGCCTTGCCCGTCGTCCTCGACCGACAGGTGCACGTGGTCTCCGAGCCGGTTCACTTCGACGCGAACCGTGCCGTCGGCAGGCGTGTGCTGCACCGCGTTCGACAGCAGGTTCTGCAGCACGCGGGCGAGCCGGGGGGAACATCTCACCCCCTCGACGCCGTCGACCGCGCTCACGAGGTTGAGGCCCTTCGCTTCGGCCTCGACCGCGACCGTAGCCATTGCGTCTGCCACGAGGCGCTTGAGGTCGGCTCGCACGGTCTCCGACTCGATCGCCCCCGCATCGAGTTGGGTCAGCTCGAAGAGATCGTCGACCATGCCGGAGAGCTGCGCCACGGAGCGGCGCATCTCGCCCGAGTAGCGAGTCACGCTCGGAGGGTCGCTGACGATGCCGTCGTCGATCGCCTCGACCATGGCACGGAGCGATGCGAGCGGCGTCCGCAGATCGTGGCTGACGGTCGTGATCAGGTCTCGCCGCATCGCCTCCGCCTGCCGCTCCCGTTGTTGGGCGGCCTGGAGCTTGGTCGCCATGTCGTCGAGGGTGGCGCCGAGCCGGTCGAGCTCGGGGCCCGCGTCGAGCGAGCCGACCCGAGCGTCGAGGTCGCCATCCCCCAGCCGACGGGCGGCTCGGCCGAGTCGGTCGACCGCCGATGAAGAGGTCCGGGCCACCGCGAGCGCACCCGCGACGCCGGCTGCCGCGGAGTACAGCAGCAGCACCGTGACGAGCGTGGCGTCGTGCTCGCTCACCGTCATCCGCAGAGTGAGCACGCCGATGTTCGCGATCGCGATCACGGCCGCCAGCAAGGCGACGCCCACGAACCGTGCTCGCATCGACGCCCTGCCGAGTATCGACCGAGCAAGCACCGCGGCGATGATCGTGACGATCCCAGCCGGTACGAGCAGCACCAGCAGGTCCGCCCGTTCGCCGGCCCCGACCCCCATCGCGGCCGCCACGATCAGTGTGCCGATGACCCCCGACGAGGCTACGGCTACAACGAGCACGAGCGTGCGCCCGGAGCCGGTCATGGCTCGAACCGGTAGCCCACGCCCCACGCGGTCACGACCCAGCGTGGGTGTTCGGGGTCGGGCTCGAGCTTCTGTCGGAGACGGCCGACGTGCACCGTTACCGTTGCCGGGTCCTGATAGTCCGGTGACGACGACCAGACCAGCTCGAGCAACTGACGGCGCGAGAACACTTGCCGAGGTGAGCGGGCCAGCGTCAGCAGAAGGTCGAACTCCTTCGGCGTGAGCGGTGCCGCACTGCCGTCGACGCTTGCCTCGCGTGCGCCGGGATCGATCACCAATCGGCCCAACTGGAGGATCTCGTCGTTTCGCGGGGGTGAAGGCGTCGCCCGACGCAGCAGGTTGCGCACCCGCACCGCCAGCTCTCGCGGCGAGAACGGCTTGACCACGTAGTCGTCGGCTCCCAGCTCGAGACCGACGACACGGTCGACCTCTTCGGCAAGCGCGGTGAGCAGGATCACCGGCACGTCGCCCGACTCGCGGACCGTTCGCAGGATCTGCAGGCCATCGACGCCGGGCAGCATCACGTCGAGCACGACCAGAGCGGGCCGGTGGCAGGCCAGCCAGCGCAGCGCCTCGTCGCCGTCGCCCACCTCGTGCACAAGAAATCCGTCGCGCTCCAGGTAGCGAGCCACGACCTCGCGAACGAGGGGCTCGTCGTCGACGACCAACACGGACGCGGCTGACGCACCGTCGGGCACGTTGTGAGCGTACGTAACCGCGCGTCCGCCGCCCAGGCCCGAATCGAGGACTTTCGAGAATGTTGAGATCTTCGTGGGACCCCTGTGAGAACGGTCCGTCACCGTGTGCTCGTGCAGACGTTGCAGGTCGATCCGCGCCAGGTCGAACGCCCGCTTCCCCGGGCTATGGTCTCCCGGTCCCGGGCCGCCGTGGCGGGTGCGGTGGCAGCGCTCCTGGCGCTCGCTGCCGGGGAACTGACTGCCGCGGTGCTTGGTTCGGATGTCTCGTTGGTGACCGCGGTCGGCGCGTCGTTCATCGATCGGTTCGCGGCATCGCTGAAGGACGTTGCGGTCGCACTGTTCGGAACCAACGACAAGCTGGCGCTCGTCGTCGGCATCGTCGTCGTGTCGGTTGTCGTCGGCGGGGCGCTTGGTGTCCTTTCGCGCCGGTGGCTGCCGGCCGCTCCGCTCGGGATCGCGGCAGCGGGCGTCGCCGGGGCGTGGGCGCTGGCGACCAACCCGCAGGGCACGACAGGGTCGGCGCTGGCGTCAGGCGGCGTGGCCATCGCGGCCGGTGTGGGTGCCTTCGCCATGCTGTGGACGGCTGCCCTTGGCGCCCGCGCTCAGGCTGAGCCGACCGACCCCCCCAACACCTCGACCGACCTGCCTCGCTCCAACCGCCGCCGATTCGTCCTCGCCGCCGGTGGGCTCGTCGTCGTGAGCGGCGCATCGGTGCTCCTCGCCCGCCGCGTGCGCTCCGCCGACTCCGTCGACCGGGCCCGGCGACAGACGGTGCTCCCTCGCCCGGGGCGCTCGACGCGGATCCCGCCCGGGGCGGACGTCGCCGCCGCCGGTGTCACGCCGTTTGTGACGCCGAACCGCGACTTCTACCGCATCGACACGGCACTGATCACACCACAGGTGGATGCGCGCAACTGGTCGCTCTCCATCGTCGGGCTCGTCGACCGGCCGTTCGAACTGAGCTACGACGAACTGTTGCGGATGGACAGCGTGGAGACGCCGGTGACGCTCCAGTGCGTGTCGAACGAAGTCGGCGGTGACTTGATCGGCAATGCGATCTGGCAGGGTGTACCGCTCGTCGCGCTGCTCGATCGAGCCGGTGTCCGTGTCGAGGCCTCGCAGGTCGTCGGACGGTCGGTCGACGGCTTCACCGCAGGCTTCCCGCTCGCCGACGCGCGCGACGGCCGCACGGCACTGGTCGCCTTCGCCATGAACGGCGAACCGTTGCCGGCCGCGCACGGCTATCCCGCGCG
>DASTBT010000095.1:0-12081 GCA_035711865.1 Actinomycetota bacterium | reverse complement strand
GATTCCGCCACGACGCCGTGCGCGGCCTCGAGCACGGCCCTGGGCAACGTGTCGAGGTCGCCCTCGATCGTGACGCGAGCGGGCAGCTTCCACCGCTCGACGAGCTCGCGCACGAACGTCGAGAACGTGGGGTCGGCGGGCAGTCGGCCGGCATCGAGCTGGAAGAGGACCCCTCGGATCTCGCTCAGGTCGTGGCGGATCGCCTCTTCCACTTCGTGCAGGCTGTCGACGGCTCGCTCCGGTTCGGTCTCGATGCGATGCCGGAGCACCTGGAGCTCCAGGATCGCGCTCGTCACCGATTGCGTCAGTCCGTCGTGGATCGTCATCGCCCACCGGGTCCGTTCCTCGAGCATCAATGACTCGACCGTCGCGGGCACGGAGGCCCGCGCGGACGACTCCGCGGTTGCGGAGGGATCGTGGCGGCCGAACACGGACGCCTGCTCTCGGGGAACGCTCACTGCTGCATCCGTCCCTTTCGGTCGGACCGTTCGTTCTAGTGCCTTTTCGGCACGGAAGGACCCGGCCTTGACCATCGCCAGGAGAAAGGGAACGACCCCCGGCCGTCAGGCCGGGGGTCGCGCCCCAGAGAAGTGTGTCGACAGGTTCGCCGGCTCCGCGGATCGGCCATGTGGGCGGCGAACCCTTCCACTCTACGATGCGATGATCGAGGCGCGCAAACCCTTTGCGGCGCTTGTTTCACGGGCGCGTCCTACGCTTGATGGCAACGAACTTGACAATAAGGCACTCAACTTCCTATCCTTGGTTCTGTATCCAGGCATGCAGGGGAGCGGGGCTCCCACGGATGAGGAGGAGATGCCTCGATGGCACGAGCAGTGGGGATCGACCTCGGCACCACGAACTCCGTGGTCGCCGTGCTGGAAGCGGGAGAACCCGTCGTCGTTCCGAACGCGGAGGGCAGTCGCACGACGCCGTCGGTCGTGGGGTTCTCCAAGAACAACGAGATCTTGGTGGGCGAGGTCGCCAAGCGTCAGGCGATCACGAACCCGGACCGAACGATCCGGTCGGTCAAGCGTCACATGGGGGACAAGGACTGGTCGATCGACGTCGACGGGAAGGGATGGACCGCGCAGGAGGTCAGCGCCCAGATCCTGTTGAAGCTCAAGCGTGACGCTGAGGGGTACCTCGGCGATACCGTGACGCAGGCGGTCATCACCGTGCCGGCGTACTTCGACGACGCCCAGCGTCAGGCCAC
Organism: Actinomycetota bacterium; assembly: GCA_035711865.1. Taxonomy (GTDB): domain Bacteria; phylum Actinomycetota; class UBA4738; order UBA4738; family HRBIN12; genus JAOUEA01. The sequence continues at coordinate 10,868 of DASTBT010000095.1, read as the reverse complement.
GAAGGAAGCCGGGCAGGTCGCCGGGCTCGAGGTGCTCAGGATCATCAACGAGCCGACCGCCGCCGCCCTCGCCTACGGGCTCGACAAGCAGCACGAGGAGCAGACCGTGCTCGTGTTCGACCTCGGGGGCGGCACCTTCGACGTGTCGCTGATGGAGATCGGCGAGGGCGTCTTCGAGGTGAAGGCGACGCACGGAGACACGCAGCTGGGCGGCGACGACTGGGACCAGCGGGTGATCGACTGGCTCGTCACCGAGTTCAAGAACGCCCACGGGGTCGACCTCGGGAAGGACCGGATGGCGCTTCAGCGCCTGAAGGAGGCCGCGGAGAAGGCCAAGATCGAGCTCAGCCAGGTTGCCGAGACCACGATCAACCTGCCCTTCATCACGGCGACCGCGGAAGGTCCTCTGCACATGGAGCAGAAGCTCACGCGCAGTGAGCTCGAGCGCATGACCGAGGATCTCGTCGAGCGGTGTCGCGTTCCGTTCGAGCAGGCCATCGGCGATTGGGGGAAGTCGGCGGACCAGATCGACCACATCATCTTGGTGGGTGGGTCCACGCGGATGCCCATGATCCAGGAGCTGGTCAAGAAGCTCACCGGGGGCAAGGAGCCGCACAAGGGTGTGAACCCCGACGAGGTGGTGGCCGTCGGCGCGGCGATCCAGGCGGGCGTGCTCAAGGGCGACGTGAAGGACATCCTGCTGCTCGACGTCACCCCGCTGACACTCGGCGTCGAGACCAAGGGCGGCATCTTCACGAAGCTGATCGAGCGCAACACCACGATCCCGACCCGCAAGTCGGAGATCTTCACCACCGCCGACGACAACCAGACGACCGTGGAGATCCACGTGCTGCAGGGTGAGGCCGAGACCGTGATGAACCCGGCGGTCAAGTCTCTCGGGCGGTTCCACCTCATGGGTATCCCGCCGGCGCCGCGAGGCATGCCGCAGGTCGAGGTCGCGTTCGACATCGACGCGAACGGCATCGTGAACGTCAGCGCCAAGGATCTCGCCACGGGCAAGGAACAGGCGATGACGATCACCGGCGGCACGAGTCTGTCCAAGGAAGAGATCGACCGCATGGTGGCCGACGCGGAGAAGTTCGCGGCCGAGGACCACGCGCGCCGTGAGGCCGCCGAGGCACGCAACACGGCCGATCAGCTCCACTACCAGGTGGCGAAGTTCGTCGAGGACAACGCCGAGACGATCCCCGCCGCCGACAAGGACGAGCTGGTCTCGAAGAACGAGGAACTCAAGAAGGTGCTGGACGACGAGTCGTCCGACGCGGCGGCGCTCACCGCAGCCAACGACGCGGTGATGCAGGTGTACCAGCGCGTCGGTCAGGCGATGGTCCAGAACCAGCAGGCAGCGGCCCCGACCGGTGAGCCGGCCGGAGACGGCGGTGCGGCCGGTGCCGAGCAGTCCGAGCCCGACGGCGACGACGACGTCGTCGAGGGCGAGATCGTCGATGAAGGAGGTGCATCGTGATGTTGACCAGATGGGATCCGTTCCGTGATCTCAAGGGTGTCGAGGCGGAGTTCGACCGCATCGTCGGCCAGGCGCTCTCGAAGAACGCCTGGGTCCCGGCGCTCGACATCCGCGAGACCGAAGATCGCTTCGAGGTCACGGCCGATCTCCCGGGCATGAGCTCGGATGACGTCGAGGTCACGTTCGAGGACGGCACGTTGACGCTCCGTGGTGAGCGGGAGTTCTCCCGCGACCAGGACGAGGGTCAGTACCACCGCATCGAGCGGAGCTACGGCTCGTTCGCGCGGTCGGTGCGGCTTCCTCGCGTGGCGGACTCCGAGCGCATCGAGGCGTCATTCGACAACGGCGTGCTGACCGTGCTCGTGCCGAAGCGGGAAGAGGCCAAGCCGCGCACGATCGAGGTCACGGCCAAGTGACCGAGGACCGTGAGCGCGACGAGGAGCCGCGCGTCCGTATCACGGACCGCCGGCGGTTCGCGAACCTCCGCGACGCTGCCCCGGCCGACCCGGCCGGGGCGGCCGCGGGCCCTGCGACCGAGGGCCAGACCTCGGAGCAGGAGGGGGCCGGTGTCGCGGGGGATCTGGCGTCCGCGCAAGGGGAGGCGCGACAGTACCTCGATCATCTGCGACGCCTGCAGGCGGAATTCGACAACTACCGCAAGCGCGTCGTGAAGGAGCAGACGGAGCTGGCCGAGCTCGGGGCGATGCCTGTGGCACGGCGGATGCTCGAGGTGCTCGACGACTTCGAGCTCGCGCTGATGTCCGCCGAGGATCAGCCCGACTTCGAGCGGTTCCTGAAGGGTGTCGAGCTCGTGTACGCGAAGCTCGTCGATGCATTGAAGGCCGAGGGGCTCGAGCGGATGCAGGCCGAGGGCGCTCCGTTCGACCCTGAGCTCCACGAGGCGCTGATGCAGACCGGCGAGGGCGAGGGCGAACCGGTCGTGGCCGACGTGCTCCGCCCGGGCTACACGCTGAAGGGTCGCGTGCTCCGACCCGCCGGGGTGCGGGTCGAGCGCGAGGACTGAGCGGGGTCCGGCTCGAGAAGGACGATCGGAGGTTCCGGTGGCAGACGAGGTACGTCGCGAGTGGTTCGAGAAGGACTACTACGGCGTGCTCGGCGTGCCCAAGAACGCGTCGGCCTCCGAGATCAAGAAGGCGTATCGGAAGCTCGCCCAGCAGTTCCACCCGGACGCCAACCCGGGCAACGCCGAGGCCGAGGACCGCTTCAAGGAGATCTCGGCCGCCTACGACGTGCTGGGCGACGAGGAGCATCGGAAGTCGTACGACCAGGTGCGTGAGATGGGTGCTTCCGGGTTCGGAGGCTTCGGCCCGGGCGGAGCGGGTGCCGCGGGTCCGGGTGGTTGGCCCGGCGGGGGCGGCGGCGCACAGTACGTGAACGTCGACGACATCGGCGACCTCTTCGGCGGTCTGTTCGGCGGAGCCGCACGCGGCGGGGGTCCTGCACGGGCACGGCCGCAGCGAGGTGCGGACCTCGAGACCGACGTGCGGATCTCGTTCGACGAGGCGATGCGTGGCACGACCGTGCCGGTGAGGATCAGTGGTCCGGCCGTGTGCCAGACCTGCCACGGCTCGGGCGCCGCCCCTGGCACGAGCCCGATGATCTGCCCCGAATGCGGAGGCACCGGCGAGATCGCCGTGAACCAAGGCTTCTTCTCGATGGCCCAGCCGTGCCGCCGTTGCCGGGCGACGGGCCGCGTCATCGAGACGCCGTGTCCGACCTGCAAGGGGGGCGGCTCGGTGCGCAGAACTCGCACGTTCCAGGTAAAGGTGCCCGGCGGGGTCAAGAACGGGGCGCGGATCAAGCTCGCCGGACGAGGCGAGCCCGGTCCGGCAGGTGGCCAGCCCGGCGATCTGTTCGTTCGCGTGAACGTCGCCGCGCACGAGCTGTTCGGGCGCAGGGGCGACAACCTCACGATCACGCTGCCGGTGTCGTTCCCCGAGGCGGCGCTCGGTGCGAACGTGCAGGTGCCGACGTTGAACGGGGCGGTGACCCTGAAGGTGCCCGCCGGAACCCCGAGCGGGAAGACCTTCCGCATCAAGGGGAAAGGCGCGCCGAAGGCCAAAGGCGGCCACGGCGATCTGCTCGTGACGACGACGGTCGACGTCCCGGGCAAGCTCTCGAAGGAGCAGAAGCAGCTGCTCCGGCAGCTCCAGGACCAGCAGAAGGACTCGCCGAGGAAGCCCCTCGGGGTGGCGTGAATGGTTGATCGAGAGGAACCGACGATGACGGAACGGGAGCGCGCGGTCGACGAACGCGCGGTGTTCATCATCAGCGTGGCGGCCGAGCTCGCCGGCGTGCACCCCCAGACGTTGCGCATCTACGAGCGGAAGGGCCTCGTGCGGCCGAAGCGGACCTCGGGCAACACCCGTCGTTATTCGCAAGCCGACGTCGACCGACTCCTCGAGATCCAGGCGCTCACCGAGGAGGGCGTCAACCTCGCGGGCGTCAAACGCATCATGGAGCTGCGTGCCGAGATCGGCCGGCTGCGTCGCCAGCTCGAAGACGTGACCTCTCAGCTCGCCCACCGGCGTGCGATCGCGATGCCGGGTCGGCGATCGGGTGAGATCGTGCCGTTGCGGAACGTCTTCCCGACGCCCTGGGAGACGAGGTCGTGACGAGGCTCGCAGGACCCCGGGTGACGCTCCGCGCGTACCACGAGGACGAGGCGCCGATCCTCGTATCCACGTGGGGCGACGCACCCTGGTTCGCGCCGAAGGGCACGAGCCCTCGCGAGCTTGCGGAACGGGTGCGCGAGCGCATCCGGCGTTCGGGCACGTTCACCGATGGGGTCGTGATCTTCGCGATCGAATCCGGCGGCCGCCTCATGGGCGAGGTGCAGGCCCGGCAGCCGATCAACGGGTTGCCGCCGGGTGTCTTCGAGCTCGGCATCGAGGTCTTCGACGACGCCGACCGCGGCAAGGGGGTCGGGGCCGACGCGATCGTGTCGATCGCGCGGCACCTGTTCGACGACGAGGGTGCCCATCGCGTGCAGCTCACGACCGACGTGGAGAACGCTGCGATGCGGCACGTCGCGGAGCGGCTCGGGTTCGCCTTCGAGGGGGTGCTGCGATCGTTCATGCCCGAGCCCGACGGTCCCCACGATTACGCGATGTACGCGATCACCGAGAACGACTATCGAGAACGGGACGCCACATGGACCTGAACAAGCTCACGATGAAATCCCAGGCGGCCCTGCAGGAGGCCCACCAGCAGGCCACCGTCCGGGATCATCAGCTGATCGAGCCCGAACATGTGCTGTTCGCGCTGCTCGCCGACTCCGAGGGGGTGGTCTTCCCTTTGCTGCACCACGTCGGGGCGAACCCGGCGCAGCTCCGCGCCAAGGTCGACGAGGCGCTCGACGCGATGCCGAAGGTGTACGCCCAGGGCGTCGAGGTTCGCATCTCGCCTGCGACCGCCAAGCTGCTCGAGGCGGGGGGGTCCGAAGCGGAGGCGCTCACCGACGAGTACATCTCCACCGAACACCTGCTCCTCGCGGTCCTGGCAAGCCCCGGCACGAAGGCGGCGGCGATCCTGCTCGAGGCGGGACTCACCCGTGACGGAGCGCTCGCGGCACTCGCGGAGGTGCGCGGACGTCAGCGGGTCACGAGCCCCAACCCCGAGGACACGTTCCAGTCGCTCGAGAAGTACGGACGGGATCTGACCGACGCCGCGCGGGGCGGCAAGCTCGATCCGGTGATCGGGCGAGACGAGGAGATCCGGCGGACGATCCAGGTGCTCTCGCGCCGCACGAAGAACAACCCGGTGCTGATCGGGGAGCCTGGCGTGGGCAAGACCGCGATCGTCGAGGGACTCGCCCAGCGCATCGTCGACGGAGACGTGCCCAGCTCGCTCCGCGACAAGCGGCTGATCGCGCTCGACCTGGCGGCGATGGTCGCCGGCGCGAAGTACCGGGGGGAGTTCGAGGAACGGCTGAAGGCCGTGCTGAAGGAGATCGCCGACTCCGAGGGCGAGATCGTCACGTTCATCGATGAGCTGCACACGATCGTCGGCGCCGGCGCCGCGGAGGGCGCGATGGACGCCGGCAACATGTTGAAGCCGATGCTCGCGCGCGGTGAGCTGCGGGCGATCGGAGCCACCACGCTCGACGAGTACCGCCAGCACATCGAGAAGGACCCGGCGCTGGAGCGACGCTTCCAGCCGGTGCTCGTCGAGGAGCCCAGCGCTGAGGACACGATCGGCATCCTGCGAGGGCTGAAGGAACGCTACGAGGTGCACCACGGCGTGCGGATCCAGGACCCCGCGCTCGTGGCCGCCGCGGTGCTCAGCGATCGATACGTCACGGGGCGGTTCCTGCCCGACAAGGCGATCGACCTCATCGACGAGTCGGCTTCACGTCTGCGGATCGAGATCGACTCGATGCCGGTCGAGATCGACGAGGTCGAGCGGCGCATCCGTCAGCTCGAGATCGAGAAGGCCGCCCTGGGCAAGGAGAGCGACGAGGCGTCGAAGGACCGTCTCGCCCGCCTCGAGGAGGAGCTCGCGAACCTCGAGGAAGACCGCAACTCGATGACCGCCCACTGGCAGCAGGAGAAGGAGCGGATCGATCGTATCCGCGAGCTGAAGGCGCGCATCGAGGGGACGCGAGCCGAGGCCGAGCGGGCCGAGCGTGATTCCGATCTGCAGCGGGCGGCGGAGCTCCGCTACGGCACGCTCGTGGAGCTCGATCGAGACCTCGAAGCCGAGAACGCGTCGCTCGCCGAGCTGCAGCACGACCGGAAGTTCCTGAACGAGGAGGTCACCGAGGAGGACGTCGCGGAGGTGGTCTCGAAATGGACCGGCATCCCGATCTCCAAGCTGATGGAAGGCGAGATGCAGAAGCTCGTGCACCTCGAGCAGGCCCTGCACGAGCGAGTGGTCGACCAGATCGAAGCCGTGGAGGCGGTGGCGAACGCGATCCGACGGTCTCGGGCCGGCCTTCAGGATCCGAACCGACCGATCGGCTCGTTCCTGTTCCTGGGTCCGACCGGCGTGGGCAAGACCGAGCTGGCTCGAGCCCTCGCCGACTACCTCTTCGACGACGAACGCGCGATCGTGCGGGTCGACATGAGCGAGTATCAGGAGCGTCATACGGTCTCGAGGCTCGTCGGCGCACCGCCGGGATACGTCGGCTTCGAAGAGGGCGGCCAGCTCACCGAGGCGGTGCGACGCCGCCCGTACAGCGTCGTGCTGCTCGACGAGATTGAGAAGGCGCACGCCGACGTGTTCAACGTGCTGTTGCAGCTGCTCGACGACGGGCGGCTCACCGACGGGCAGGGGCGCACGGTGGACTTCCGCAACGCGATCGTGATCATGACGTCGAACCTCGGGTCCGCGGTCTTCGGCGATCCGTCGTTGGAGCGCGAGAAACAACGGGAAGCCGTGCTCGAGGACGTGCGGGGGTACTTCCGCCCGGAGTTCGTGAACCGCATCGACGAGATCGTCGTGTTCGAACCGCTCGGCCGTGACGAGATCGCACGGATCGTCGACATCCAGCTGGGCTCGCTGCGCCGGCGGCTCGACGAGCGCGGGCTCACGATCGAGCTGACCGACGAGGCCAGGGCGTACCTCGCCGACAAGGGTTACGAACCTGCGTTCGGGGCGCGCCCGTTGAAACGGCTGATCCAGCGAGAGATCCAGGATCCGCTCGCGTTGCGGCTGCTCTCGGGGGAGATCCGCGACGGCGACGCGGTGATGGTCGACGCATCGGCCGACGGTCTGGTGTTCCGGACGAGCTAGATCCGAGCGGTCGCACCCGTCGCGGCACCCATCAAGGCCGGTGACCCCCGCGCCGAACCATCTGGCATGGAGGTGTGGCCATGGCTGCTGGCGCTGATCGCGGCGGGCATCGTCGCCTGGCGTTCGATCCGTCGACGGGGGCGTGCCAGACGCCTCATGCTGTTGTGCCACCGTTCCGGCCTCGAGTTCTCGCCGATCGATCCTTTCGCCGACACGCTCTGGCTGCCGTTCCGGTGGCTCGGCGACGGCCGATGGACCCGCGCGGAGAACGTCGTGTGGAACCGGGCCGAGGGCGACGACGTTCGTGCGTTCGACCTGTTGATCGAGGAGACCACGGGCCAGGGTGCACGCGGCACGGTCCGGCGATACGTCTGTGCCGCCGTGGCCCTGCCGTTCGGGTGTCCTCGCCTGGAGATCGTGCCACGAGATGCGATGGGGCATGTCGCCGGTTCCCTGGCGGCGTCCGACGTCGAGCTCGAACTCGAGGAGTTCAACCGTCGGTATCGGTTGCTCGCTGAAGACCGTCGGTTCGCTGTGGCGTTCTGCGATCAGCGCATGATGCGGGCGCTCATGAGTCTGCCAGCCGGTGTGAGCGTGGCCGTCAACGAGGATCGGATGCTGTTGCGTGCATCGGATCTCCAGCCGGAGGAGGTTCTGCTGCTCCTCGAGGCCGCGCGAGCGATGCGCCGCTCCGCGCCCACGGTGGTCGCGGACCTGTACCCTCAGCGTCCCGCGAGGGGGCGGCACGAGGATCGGTGGCTGCAAGGGCACTGGTCGCCGGAGCCGACCGGCGACGATCGTGGGAGAACGACGGCCGCGGAGGCGTCCTCGTGACGAGGTGACCCACACTCCTCGATGGAGCGGGGTAGGCTGGGGGATCGTCGAACCGGGGGGAGCATCGTGGAGATCTGGCTCATCGTGGTGCTGGTCGTGGTCGCGATCGTCGCGATCGGCGCCGCGGTCTCGTACAACAGGTTCGTCTCCCAGAAGACGCTGGTCCGGGACGCGTGGGCGAACATCGACACCGAGCTCCGTCGCCGGTACGACCTGATCCCGAACCTCGTCGAGACGGTCAAGGGGTACGCGTCGCACGAGAAGGAGGTGCTGGAGAACGTCACTCGCGCTCGCGCGATGGCGGCGAGCGCCACGGGATCACCGGCCGAGCAGGCCGCCGCCGAGGGTCCGTTGGTGGCCGCGCTCCGCCAGCTCATGCTCGTCGTGGAGAACTACCCCGACCTGAAAGCCAACCAGAACTTCCTGCAGCTGCAGACCGAGCTGGCGAACACCGAGGATCGCCTGCAGACCGCCCGCCGCTTCTACAACGCAAACGTGCGCGACTACAACCGACGCGTGAAGCAGTTCCCGTCGGTGGTGGTGGCGAACCTGTTCAACTTCGAGGAAGAGGAGTTCTTCGAGGTCGAGGACGCGATCCGCGAGGGGGGCCCGCCACAGGTGGACTTCGGGTCGCCGGCGGGATCGGGCCCCGTTTCCTCGACGCCCGGACCGTCGACTCCGCCTCCGCCGACCGACGACATGTCGGAAGCGCCGGACCAGCCGACGCCGCCCAACCCGACCGGCTAGCGTTCGAGGGTCGGGGGCGTGAACCCCTCGGCCACCGTCCGGCGCCGGATGGCTCGGGTGAGCCAGGTCCACACGATGGCCCAGATCACCGCCATCGCGCCGACCACCAGCGCGGCGATCCGCGGGCTCGACGCATCGGCCACGGCAGACGCGACCAGGCTCGAGATCGCGAGCGCGAGCGTGATCATCGCGAAGTCCACGGCGAACACACGGCCGCGGATGTGATCGGGCACCAGCACCTGCAGTCCGAACGTGGACAGCACCCACTGCGCCCCGCCCCCGAGATGGGCGACCAGGATCACCGCCGCCGCGATCCAGAGCGACGGGGCGAGCCCGAGGGCCATGTAGGCGAGCCCGAAGAGCGCGAGGGCGAGACCGATGGCTCCGAACAAGCGGCGGTGACCGTCACCGCTGATCAGGTGGCCCAGGAACGGTCCGGCCAACGCTCCGGCGCCGCGGGCGGCCATCAGCACGCCGACCCCGATCTCACCGCGGACGAACACACCGGCGCCGAAGACCGGGATCAGTGCCAGCACGCCCGCCGCCAGGCCGAACCCGGCCTTGACGCCCATGAGTGCCAGCACTCGATGGTCGCGCCGCGCGTAGTGCACGACCTCGATCGTCGCATCGATCATCTTCGGGTGTTCGTGCCCGGGCTCCCGTGCTTCCGAGAACGACCGGCGGATCCCCCAGAGCAACATCGCGGAGACCCCGAACGTCGTCGCATCGATCACGAACGCGGTGTCGCGCCCGAACACGGCGGCGACGACACCCCCGAGCCCTGCTCCGACCGCCAGCATCGTTCCCCACAGCGAACCGTTCAACGCGTTCGCCGTCGGCAGATCGGAGGGGTCGACGAGGTTCGGGGTCGCGGCCGTCGACGCGGGGTCGAACGGCGCCGCGAACACCGACATCATGGCTAGGAGTGGGTACGCGAGCCAGATCGTCCCGGTCCCGACGAACAGGAACGACAGAGCGATGCCGACGCGCGCGAGGTCGCAGACGATCATGAGCCTGCGCCGGTCGAGGCGATCCACGAGCACGCCTGCGGGCGGCGAGGCGAGGAAAAACGCGAGCTCCTGCGCGAGGATCGCGAATCCGACATCGATCGCACGCCCCGAGGTCTCGACGATCAATGACGTGATCGCGACGAACAGGAACCAGTCGCCGCCCAGCGAGATCACGGAGGCGAGGAACAACCGTCGGAAGTCGCGGTTGCGCCGTAGCAGAGAGACGCTCGCTCTCGGTCCCGTCGTCGCGTCGAGCCGTCGTTCCTGCGTGCTATCCGGCGCGGGGTCTGGGTCGCGCTCGAGCATGGTGGCAGTCAGACTATTGGCATCCGACCGAGGAAGGGCGAGCCGTGGTGGAGCACATCACGTGGTTCCGTCAGGCAGCGCTGCGCTGGCGCGACGAGCAGCTCACCGTCTACATCGATCCGTGGGGTACGGGAGACGATCCGCCGCCGGCGGACCTGATCTTCATCACACACGCCCACTTCGACCACTTCCGGCCGGACGAGATCGACAAGCTCCGGCGGGACGGCACGAAGCTGGTGGCGCCCCGCGACGTCGCCGACGAGCTGACGGGCGACGTCACGCCCGTGAGCCCGAGCGAGTCCTACGAGGCCGGGGGCGTGCGGTTCATCACCGTGCCCGCGTACAACACCCGCGAGGAGGCCCTGGGATTCCATCCGCGTCGCAACGGCTGGGTCGGCTACGTCATGGAGCTCGGCGGCAGGAGCTACTACCACGCCGGTGACACCGACCACGCTCCGGAGCTCGACGACGTCAGGGCCGACGTGGCGTTCCTGCCGATCGGGGGGCACTTCACGATGGACTGGCGAGCGGCGGCGGGACTCGCCAGGACGATCGAGCCCGCTCTCGCGGTGCCCATCCACTACGGATTCGTGATCTGCTCGCCCAGCGACGGTATGCGGTTCCGCGATGCCGCTGCTCCCGTGCCCGTCGACCTGATCGCGCCGGTCGACGATTTCGAGCAGGAGTAGCTCGGCCGGCGGGTAGCATCCGGACACCCGCACGGCGCA
>DASTBT010000094.1:0-3179 GCA_035711865.1 Actinomycetota bacterium | reverse complement strand
CTCCTTCGACCTGATGTTCCTGCTGATGGAGCAGGACTGGGCCGCGCTGACCCGGCGCGGACGTACGCCTACGGGCCCGGCCGCCTGAGACGGCAGCGCCAGTGCCCTACGGTGCCGGGCTGATGTGGCGGAGCTTCTCCGGGTTGCTCACCGCGTGCAGGGTCTGCACCTGGTCGTCGACGATGTCGAGCGTGACGGCGGCGATCGGCGCGCCGTCGGCGTCGACGTACAGCGCCCCGGGCTGGCCGTTGATCTGGACCGATCGCATGCCCACGACGCCGGCGCGCACACCGCCCGCGGCCGCCCCCATGAGCAGCCTCGCGACCTTGTCTCGCCCGTGCACCGGTTTCGGGAACGCCAGCCCCTTGCCGCCGCCGTCGGCGTAGGCCACCACGTCGGCGGCGAGCAGGCCGAGCAGACCTTCCTGGTCGCCGGCCCCGGCCGCCTCGAAGAACCGCTGCGCGAGCGCCTCCCGTTGCTCGCGGGAAGCCTCGAACCGCGGCTTGCCGTCCTGGACGTGCCGGCGCGCACGTACAGCGATCTGGCGGCAGTTGTCTTCGCTCTTGCCGACGACCTCCGCGATCTCGCCGTAGTCGTAGCCGAAGACCTCGTGCAGCAGGAAGACGGCTCGCTCCACCGGCGTGAGGTTCTCGAGCAGCATGAGGAAGCCCATCGACAGCGAGTCCGCAGTCTCCGCGTGGCGGGCGGCGTCGGGTTCGGTCTCGGTCACGAGGGGCTCCGGCAACCAGGTGCCGACATATCGTTCCCGGCGTACCCGGGCCGAGCGGAGATGGTCGATGCTGAGCCTCGTCGTGACCGTCGACAGGAACGCCTTGGGTTCCTCGACCTCGGTGCCCTGTTGCGTCTCCCGATGGAAGCGGAGGAACGCCTCCTGCACGATGTCCTCGGCTTCCGACGCGCTGCCGAGCATGCGGTACGCGATCGAGAACATCAGCGGTCTCAGTTCCGTGTAGGTCTCGTCCACGACGGCTCCTTCGTCGGGTCTCATCTTCCCCTTCGACGAGACAGGTGCGCCGTTCGTGACACGCCTTCGTGATCGGTTCAGCCGATGACGCGATGGCGGAGATGAACCACGCCGTTCGCGAACCGTTGTTCGTCCACCAGATCGAGCCGAAGACGGACATCATCGGGGAAGCACCGTGTGCCGCCTCCCACCACGACGGGCGCGACGAACAGCTGGATCTCGTCGACCAGTCTCGCTTCCATCGCCTGGGCGGCGAGGTTGGGACCCCCGATGGACACGTCTCGATCGGCCGACTCCTTCAGCTGCCTGACCGTGGCGCTGTCGAAGCTCCGCTCGATCCGGGTCCTGGCGCTGGAGACCTCGTCGAGCGTCGAGGAGTACACGACCTTGTCGGCTGTCCGCCAGATCCTCGCGAAGTCGCGGACGGACGGCGGCTGATCCGTGAGGTCCATGGTCTCCCAGGCGACCATCACCTCGTACATCCGACGTCCGAGCAGGAAGGTGCCGACCGATCGTTCCAGGTCGTTCACGAAGCCGTGCACCTGCTCGTCGGGCTCGGCCCAGTCGAAGTTGCCGTCCTCATCCGCGATGTAGCCGTCGAGCGACGCGATCGCCGAGTAGATCAGCTTGGCCACGGGGTGCCTTCCCTCCGCTCGGTCGAGCGTTCGCTCGTAGACCCACTCGTCGATGATCGGCGTGCCGTCACCTGAGGCGAGCGGGATCGTGGGTTTGACGAGCCTGCCTCTGGTGACGGCCCCTTCCCGTACCTCGACGAGGTGAAACCCGCTCGACTCGTAGAAGGCTTGCGCCACACGGTTGTCGTTCGTCGTTACGGCGCGCACGCGTCGGAGCCCTCGTTCCCTCGCGGACCCCTCCAGGGCGGCGACCAAGGCGGCGCCGACGCCGATGCGGGGACGGATCGCGTCGATCAGCCCGATCTCGGCCACGTCGCCCACGATGCGCAGCGCCACGTACCCGACCCGTTCCCCGTCTTCCGTCGCGACGAAGCCGGGGAGGTCCGAGGGCCGATACACCTCCTCGTCCTCGACCTGTTCCTGTCCGCCCCAGCGTTCATCGAGCAGATCCCGGATCCAAGGGCGGTCGCCCGGTTCGGCGGGTCTCACCACGATCACGAGCCAAGCCTGTCACAGGAAGCCCGGCGGCTCCGTCTCGTCTGCAGAAGTCCGGAAGGAGGAGCAGATGACGAAGCGTGCGGACGACATGACGACGAAGGGATGGGTCGGGCCGGAGCTGCCCAGCCTGAGCGGGATCGTGTTCGGTTCCGTCCTGTTCATGACGGGAGGGCTGCTGATCTTCACGATCATCGGGATCCCGCTCGGCATCCCCATGTTCGCGGCGGGACTGGGGTTGATGCTCACGCCGAAGGAGCGCTCGGGATGACGGTCTCGGCGTTGCGGGTCGCCACGACGCTGCGCCTTCAGCGGATGCCGTTCGACGAGATCCGGGCCGTGCTCACCGCCGACGATCCGGAGGTCGTTCGCAGGCACCTCGAGCTCCACCAGGAGCGGCTGGCCGAGCGATACGCCGAAGAGCGGAGGGCGGTGGCCAGACTCGCGGCCAGCCTATCCTGAGCCATGGGCATCACGCAGTACTACACGGCCACCAGCATCGACGGGTACATCGCCGACGAACGCAACTCGCTCGAGTGGCTCTTCCAGGTGCCGGAGGGCGACGACGACGTGGGGCACGAACAGCGATTCGCCGGGTTCTTCCACCAGGTCGGGGCGATGGCGATGGGCTCGACCACCTACGAGTGGGTTCTCGAGCACGACCAGCTCCTCGACCATCCGGAGAAGTGGCGCGAGTACTACGGCGACACGCCCTGCTGGGTGTTCTCGCACCGGGAGCTCCCGGCGATCCCCGACGCCGACCTGCGGTTCGTACAGGGCGAGGCGGGGCCGGTCCACGCCGAGATGGTCGAGGCCGCCGGAGGCAAGAACGTCTGGATCGTCGGAGGCGGCGACCTGGCCGGCCAGCTGGCCGATCGCGGGCTCCTCGACGAGATCCAGCTGAGCATCGCTCCGGTGACGCTCGGCGCCGGCGCACCGCTGCTGCCGCGCCGCCTGCTCGCCTCGGACCTCACGCTCGTCGGCGTCGAGCGGCAGGGTCAGTTCGTCGCCGCGACCTACCGGCTCGGGGTAGATCAGGCGGAGAGCAGACGGTTGAAGAAGGA
>DASTBT010000093.1:0-2547 GCA_035711865.1 Actinomycetota bacterium | reverse complement strand
GAGTCCCTAGCCGAGATCGGAGGGCGGCTCATCTTCGGACCGACCAAGACACATTCCGCTCGAACTGTCCCCCTGCCTCGCTCGCTCGTGGACCAGCTCGCCCACCACATGGAGAGCGTGGGTTCAGAGCAGGGTGCCCTGCTCTTCACGTCAGCGAGAGGGCTCCCGGTTCGCTACTCCCGCTTCAGGCCCACGGTCTGGCTCCCTACCCTCGACCGTCTGGCAATATCCAAGACTGGGATGCACACGCTCCGCCATTCGGCTGCGGCCCGCATGATTTCCGCTGGCTGGAGCCCGAAGGCAGTCCAACAAGTCCTAGGCCACGGCTCGGTCGCGTTCACGCTCACGGTGTATGGGCACCCGTTCGATGACGACCTATAGACGCCCTTGGCGAGGCCCTCGCGACAGGCTCTGGCGGATTCCTCGCGGACTCCCGGAAGGCGTAAGCATCGCGTTGTACGCGGACAGGGGAGCTGACCTGCAGCTTTGCAGGCTCCGGGGGTGGGACTCGAACCCACAACCTACGGATTAACAGTCCGCCGCTCTGCCGGTTGAGCTACCCCGGAAGGTAGAGCGCGGGCAGTCTATCAGTGGCTACTTCGCGACCCGACCGTCTCGCCCACGAGTAGGCTGTCATGGCTTCGCCCCTGTCCACCACCGAGGAAGGATCCAGGCATGAAGCTCCGTTCGCTCCTGCTCGTCGGAGTCGGCATCGGCATCGGCTACACGATCTCGCAGAAGATGCGTGAGGACGACCCCGAGGTGGTGAGGGGCCCTCAGCACACGACGTCCGGCTCCCCCGGCCTGAGGCTGGTCGGCGACCGGGCTCAGCGCATCGCCGACCAGGCGGGTGTGCGCAGTCTGGATGCCATCCGCCGGGCACGCGGAGCGATCCGCACCCGCCTCGGGGAACCGTCGACGTACGACGACGCGGCCTGGAGCTGACCGCGCCCACGCCCGCGACTACGTCGAGGGCCAGCGCGTGCCGAAGACGACCGTCGCGGCTTGATCCGCGGTGCAGTCCGTCGAGGGCACTCCCCGTTCCACCGCGAACCCGATCCCGATCGTGACCCAGTCCCTGATGTAGAAGCAGTTCCCGGCGTCGCTGTAGACGGCGGCCACGAACTGCCGGCCGGTCGTCAACGCATCGGGGACCCAGGTGCTGGCGTCGTCGGGACCATCGCTGGGGGTCACCTCGTCGACGGCGTTCAACGACGGCTCCGTCGCCATGAGCTCCGCGGGAGTAGCGGTGGAGTAGGTCGCGCCGTCGGTGAAGACGATCCGGCCGGTCTCGAGGGTCCTCGCCGCGGTCTGTTTGGCCGCGGAGTCCTGGGCGCGAGACCTGACGCCCGCGAACGTGCTGGTAGCCATCAAGATGAGGGCGCCGAGGATCACCACGACGACCATCAGCTCGATCAGCGTGAACCCGTCTTCTTCACGGAGATCCGGCAAGCGGACCATGCTTCCACCCGTCCTCGGCTCGCGGACGATCCGCGCCCGATAGGAACATCGGAGTGCGCCGAGGGCTGGCTTGAGCGGAGTGAGTCGCTGCGCCGTACCCTATTCGAGGTAATCGCGCAGCTTCTGCGAGCGGCTCGGGTGGCGCAGCTTCGAGAGCGTCTTCGACTCGATCTGACGGATGCGCTCGCGGGTGACGCCGAACTCGCGGCCCACCTCTTCCAGGGTGCGGGGATGGCCATCGACGAGGCCGAACCGCAGCTGGATCACCTTCTTCTCGCGCTCGCTCAATGTGTGGAGCACCGACTCGAGCTGCTCCTGCAGCAGGATGAAGCTCGCGGCGTCGACGGGCACGACGGCGTCGGCGTCCTCGATGAAGTCGCCGAGGTGGCTGTCCTCTTCCTCGCCGATCGGCGTCTCGAGCGAGACGGGCTCCTGCGAGACCTTCTGGATCTCGCGGACCTTCTCGGCGCTGATGCCCATGACCTTGCCGATCTCGTCGGGTGTGGGCTCGCGGCCGAGGTCCTGCAGCAGCTGTCGCTGCACGCGCACGAGCTTGTTGATCGTCTCGACCATGTGCACCGGGATGCGGATCGTGCGCGCCTGGTCGGCGATCGCGCGGGTGATCGCCTGACGGATCCACCACGTCGCGTAGGTCGAGAACTTGAACCCCTTGGCGTAGTCGAACTTCTCGACCGCGCGGATCAGGCCGAGGTTGCCTTCCTGGATCAGGTCGAGGAAGAGCATGCCGCGCCCCACGTAGCGCTTCGCGATCGAGACAACCAGGCGCAGGTTCGCTTCGATCAACTTGCGCTTGGCGAGCTGACCGTCGCGCTCGACCCGGTGCAGCCACGCCTGCATCTCCTCGTCGTTCTTCGGCCGGTAGCTCTTGGCGATGCGTTCGCGCCCGATACCTTCCACCTTGCCGAAGGCGGTGAGCTGGTGATCGCGGATCTCCCAGACCTTCGTCACGCACACCTTGAGGACGTGGGGGTCGGCCTTCGGTTCTTCCTCATCGCGGAGCTGCGACTGCAGCGAGGTCGACATCTCGCCGGCCTCGATGCGGCGGGCGAGATCGATCTCCTGGGG
>DASTBT010000092.1:0-2885 GCA_035711865.1 Actinomycetota bacterium | reverse complement strand
ACCGGGGTGTCATGTCGGAATGTTTCGATAACGGATGCCGCGAGCCCGACCCGGAGGTCGGCCCGCGGCATCCGCAGCCTAGGCAGTGATCGTGCGTCAGGCCTGCTGCTCGGCGCCGAACGGCCGCCGTGATTCCTGGGGGATCAGGGGGTGCTTCGCGCGATCCCTGATCTGCTGCACCGCCCAGGAGTTGCCGTCGGGGTCTTCGAAGCCGAAGAAGGTGCCACCGTCGCGAGGATCGATCACCTGGATCTCGCCGCAGTCGACCTCGCGCTCGACGAGCTCCGCGCGGGCCGCCTCGGCGTCGGCCACCACGAGTTGGACGCCCTTCAGCGACCCGGGCGCCATCTCGTTCTGCGAGGGCAGCGTGCCGATGACGATCGAGCAGCCGGAACCTCGTGGTGTGAGCTGTGCGAATCGCTGGTCGCCCATGACGGTGTCATGGTCGAGGTCGAATCCCACCTTGTCGCGGTAGAACTCGATGGCGCGTCCGATGTCGCTGACCGGGACGATCACGACTTCGAGGGTCCAGTCCATGGCAGTGCTCCGTTCCTGGGTGTGGGGTGAGGGACCGTCAGCCGGCGAGCAGGGCGTCGAGGCGCTGGTAGCCCTCGGTCAGCCCGCCCTCCATGCCGCTGGCGACCATGCCGTCGCGGGACTCGACCGTCGGGTAGACGGAATGGATGCGGATACGGGAGCGACCGCCGCCGAGGTCTTCGAACGTCATCGACTCGATCGCCACGACGTCGGGATACCCCTCGAACTCGAAGGTCTGGATCGCGAACTCGTTCTCGCGCACCGTGTGGAACGTGCCGTTGAAGCCGTAGGACTCGCCCTTGGGGTCGGTGTGCACGTAGCGGTAGCCGCCCTGGGTCGTGAAGTCCCAGCGCTCGATCGTCATCTCGTAGCCGTTCGGCCCGAGCCACTGCGTGACGAGCTCGGGGTCGCGATGCGCGTTGAACAGCGCAGCGACCGGAGCGTCGAACTCCCGCTCGATGTCGATGAACGGCAGGCCCTCGGGGGCCGTGACGGTGACGGGGTGGTTGGTGGTGGTGGTCATGGTTCGGTTGCTTCCTGTGCAGGGCCGGCGGTCGTGCCGGCGTCGGATGCCGCGACGTGCGGGCCGCGGTCGGTGGCGAGCAGCGCGTCCAGGTTGCGGAACCGCTGCTCGTGGATCAACCGATAGCGGTCGATCCACGCGGTGAGTGCCTCGAGGCCGGCCGCATCGAGATGCACGGGCCGACGCTGGGCCTCGCGCGTTCGCGTCACGAGGCCCGCGTGCTCGAGCACCTGGATGTGCTTCGAGACGGCCTGCTTGGTGATCGCGAACGGCTCGGCCAGCTCGTTGACCGTGGCCGGACCGCGGCTGAGGCGGGCGATGATGCGCCGACGCACCGGGTCGGCGAGCGCCATGAAGGCGCGATCGAGGCGGTCGTCGGCGTTGGGATCCATGATCACGGCCGCCTCCTTTATTCAACCTGATGCTTGATCAACTTCTTGATTGATTACTGTACGACGTTGCGGTGCCGCGGTCAAGGTGGTGCTCAACCCTCGCCAAGTCGGCCCAGTCGGAGCAGAATCGGCGGGAAGGCACGTTCGACACCGCACACCGGAGGACACCATGGCCGTGACGCTGAACCCGTACATCAACTTCAAGGACAACGCGCGCGAAGCCCTGGAGTTCTACCAGTCCGTGTTCGGCGGCGACCTGAACGTGAGCACCTTCGCCGACTTCCAGGCCGCCCAGGACCCGGCGGAGAACGACCTCGTCATGCACGGGCAGCTCGAGGGAGCGCAGGGCATCGTGATCATGGGCGCCGATACGCCGAAGCACATGGAGTTCCGGGCGCCCGCCGGTATCTCGATCTCCCTGTCCGGCGACGACGACGCGGCGCTGCGCGGCTACTGGGACAAGCTCGCCGACGGCGGCACGGTCGTGCAACCGCTCGAGGTCGCGCAGTGGGGTGACGCGTTCGGCATGCTCACGGACCGGTACGGCATCACGTGGCTCGTGAACATCGCCGGCGCCGCCGCGTGACCCGATGATCGCGCTCCCGCGACTAACAGTCGCGCCGATGCTGGTCAATCCCCTCGCCGCGGGCATCGACCGTACCTAGCTTGGAGCTCGACCGGCCCGGGGCGCGATGGTCGACCGGCGCGTTCGGGCTCGAGTCGAAAAGGTGGTGAGCATGACCGGCTGGAACATGGACACACTCGCGAACTCGGCCGGCCCCGGGGCGGTGACGATCGTCGAGGGCACCTCGTTCTGCGTCTCGGCCGAGAACGGCGACATGGTGCCCGAGCTGCCGCACGGAGCGTTCTTCCGCGACACCCGGATCGTCTCCCGGTGGAACCTGCTCGTCGACGGTTCGCCGGTCGAGCCGTTGTCGTACATGAGCCCGCACCCGTTCCGCGCGGTCATGGTCGGGCGGGCGGGGCATGTGCCCGGACGGGCCGATACGCCGCTCATCGTCGAGCGCGACCGTCGCGTGGGCTTCGGGCTGCACGAGGAGATCACGTTGCGGAGCTTCTCGCGCGAGCCACTCGCCTTCTCGATCGAGTTCGTGATCGAATCGGACTTCGCCGACATCTTCGAGGTGAAGGAGGGTCGGGCCGCTCGCACGCCGCGCCCGATGCACGAGCACGAGCGTGGTCGATTCGAGATCGACGCGCCCCAGGGCGACGGCTTCGGTCTCACGGTTTCGGCCGACGGGGCCGACTTCCGCGGTGACCGCATCGCATTCGACGTCGTCTTGGAGCCACGAGGCACGTGGTCGCGCGAGATCCGCATCGCACCGTCGAGCGAGCAGCCAGGGGTGGCGCTGGGCCCCGAGACCGAGGACGGGGCGCTGCGAGAACCGACGCGACGATTCCTGGCCTGGCAG